>JANORI010000651.1:0-11224 GCA_031415235.1 Acidobacteriota bacterium
GCAGAACTCAACTTGTTAGAGTTGCGAGAGCGAATTAAGCCACGGAGTATCAGCGCAGAGCAGCGCCCGAAACTATTAGAACTTCTCGGACGGGCCACGAAAGGCCCTATCGAAATCGTTTGCGTGCTCGGCGATGGCGAGGGGCAGGAATTCGCGTCACAAGTCAATGCGCTCCTCAAGGAAGCTGGATGGACAACAAGCGGCGTCGCCCAGGTCGTGTACTCCGGCGGTAATCCCATTGGATTCATGGTGGCCGTCCACGAGGCGGCCACGGCACCTGTCCATGCAGCAGAGCTACAACGTTCCTTTGAAGCAGTCGGAATCACGCTAGTCGGGCGCGTGGACCCTAAACTACCAATCGGGCTAGCGAAGCTACTGATCGGGAACAAGCCGTAAAACGCAACTCCAAAACCAAGTGCGCAACCGTGTCTCCACGCTACGCCCGGACGCTTCCCCCGTCTAGTATGTTGTGTCCAGAATTATTGACACAATATGGCAGATGGGGGAAGCGTCCCGGCGTGGAATTTTCAGGGACAGGCCGGTGCGATTGGGCTGGGGCTGGCTCTGGCGGCCCTAGTCTGCTTGGTTGTAGGTGTTACACCACTTCAAGCACTTCAAGCCAAGGTTCACGTCGAGGAGCTTCGCGTTGTGGTGGTCGGTGTAGTCGCCGATCACGAGGAAGATCTCGTCGGCGGTCATGACCCCCATGGGGTCGCCGCGCTTCGCGCAGGTCATCGCGCACGCACCGTGCGCCTCGCCTCGGCCGTCGTCGCCTTTGGTCAGGGCGCATTCGAGCGAGACGACCTCACCACACTCGGTGGTCACTGATCGACGGCGGCGCTCGCTGTCGCCAGCGCCACGAGCGCGAACACGCACGCGGCCGCGAGTCGTGGTCGCATGCGTTCGGCCGCCAGTACCGTCAAGGGGCGGCGCGACCAGCGGTCAGGCCGATCGAGCGTGCGCGGTAGGCAGTGCGGACTCGATGACCGGTGCCAGTCGGATGCGCGAGTCAGAGCGGCCCGCCGTGGCCAGCGCTCTCATCGGATGCGGCGCGGCCAGTGTCGGCAACGCGGCGAGGTAGTCCAGCAGGGCCACCAGGAACAGGCCGACGCCAGCGAGTTCGAGCGTCTCTTCTGTCACCGCCAGCAGCAGGTAGACGAGGTCGCCGCCCACGGCGGCCTCGTACAGACCGCCCATCAACTCCATGCCAATCGCCCCGCCGAGGTAGATGGCCCCGGCGGCCAGGAATCGCCGGCGAAACGTGGTGGGCAGGTGCGCCAGGAAGGGCCGGTACGCCATCGCGACGACCACCGCCGCAGGCGCGCCCACCAGCGCCCAGAGTTGACTGGGGCTCGAGGCGCCGAACACGGTGCGGGCGACCACCGCGAAGGGTTCGTGCAGGGCGATGGTCTCGTCGGCAGAGAGATAGAAGAAGCCTGCCGCAAGCACCGTCCAGTGCCGGCGGAATGGGTTGTCGTGACCGCTTGTCAGCGTCACCAGCGCGAGGACCAGGCCGCATCCGCCGAGCAGCAGCGAGCCGAGCCAGCTGTGCAGCGCGCCCTCGAATCTCGGGTCGAGGCGCGAGACGAGGCCGGCGGGCACGCTGTCGGGGGTCCAGGCCCCGGAGAGCACGACCACGAGCATCGACACGCTCGTCGCAGCGATGCCGTGCCACGCGCAGCGCCCGAGGGCGCGCCCGAGCGGCGCGGCCGCGGATGCCCGAGTCCGACGAGAGTCCATATCAAGAACGCGAGAGGGAGCGCTGTTCTCCATCACGGTCATGCGATAGCAAGGCGAGTGCCGTGTGGCTGGCGGTCTGGTCGGCCACCACGCCGGTGCGCACCGGTACTCGACGTCGCACGCTTCGGCGGCGAGTCGGGCGCCTTGCTGTTGCGCTGCACGGACTGGACTTCAGGGATCCAGTCCCTGGGAACGGAAAGAAAAGTCGTGCCCAGACCGGATTTCTCTGCCCAAGCGGGCGAACTTGCGACGGCGTGACGCCCGGCAGCGAACGCATCCTGCCCGAGTCATGTCCAGAATTGTTTACATCATCGACGGCTCCCCGAGGTACTCGCCCAAGCGACGTTCGGCCTCGTCGCCGAACAGGATCGCCGCCACCTCGCGCAGTCCGGCGGAGCCGCGGATGTCGGCGCTGCGCACGACCTGGTCGATCTTCGAGCGGCGGCGCGTAAAGTCCTCGAGCCGGACGATCATCTCGGTGGTGGCGGCCAGGTGCAACTCGACGCGCAGGTAGTCGGCGCTGTCCATGATGTCCTCGCCCATGCGCCGGTCATCCCGGATCGCTTCGAGCATGGTGAACGCGCGCCGGCCATAGCGGCGCCACAGGCGGTCAGTGAGCGGCTCGGTCTCGGTCTTCGCACGGAGCGCGTCGAGCTTCATCAGGCGCGCCTGCCGGTAGAACTCGGCGCGTGTGGCGGCGGCAGGTTCGCCGAACCAGTTGTGCAGGTCGGGCTCGAGCGGGATGCCGAGTGACGCCACCGCTGCGGCCACTTCTTCGCCGACGTTGAGGCAGTCGGTGAGCTTGCCGCCAAAGACGGTCACCACGGCCTGCTGCGCGTCGGCCTCGATCGCGTGCCCGCGGCTGAGCGACGTCCAGTCGACATTGCGGTGATCGCCACTGTCGGTTGCCACCACGAGCGGCCGGACGCCGCAGCGCTCGGCGATGATGTCGTCCACCGTGAGCGGATGGGCCAGGGCGAGTCGCGCGTTGATCTGCGCGAGCAGAAACGCGCGATCCTCGTCGTTGACCGTGCTGTGCGGCTCGTCGACCCGGGTGTCGGTCGTGCCAATGACCGAGCGCCGGCCCATCGGAATCACGTAGAACAGCCGCTGCGTGTCGTCGAAGAAGGCCAGCACCCGCTGATGCTCGTGCGTGGTCAGCCGCGGCACCACCAGATGGATGCCCTTCGAGTAGACGATGCGGTGCTGGGTAGTGAGGCCCCACTGCGCGTTCAGGCCGTCCACGAACGGGCCGGCCGCATTCACGATCACCTTGGCGGTGGCGCCAAACGTCGTGCCCGAATCGACGTCGCGCAACCGGGCGCGCCATAGGTCACCCTGGCGCGTGGCCGACACGAGCTCCACGTAGTTCGCCGCGGCGGCGCCCGCTTCGATGGCCGAGCGGACAAACGAGAACACGAACCGGGCGTCGTTGTCGATGAGATACGCGTCGCGGTACTCGATCGCTCCGCGCACCGACGTGGTGTTCACCGCAGGTTCCTCGGCCTTGACCTGGTCGGCGCTGAGCAGCCGCGGGTGGCGCGTGGCGAACTGCCCGATGCCCCAGTACGCCACCGCGCCGAGCGCCGCAAACCAGGGCGGGTAGGGCGAGGTCTGGTCGAGGCTGGCGAGGAAGCCGATCTCCTTGATGTTGTCGGGGTAGCTCGTCATGAGCCGGTTGCGGGACCGGCACAGGGTGTACACGAGCGGCAGTTCGTAGTGCTCGAGGTACTTGAACCCGCCCCAGACCAGGTTGGACGACTGCTGGCTGGTGACGCTACCGAAGTCGCCGCGGTCGATGAGCGCCACCATGGCTCCGCGGCCGGCGAGTGCGGCTGACGCGACGGCGCCGTTGATGCCTCCACCGACGACGAGCACGTCGAACGCGCCGTCGCGGATGCGGCCGAGGTGCGACGCGCGCAGAGCCATGCTCTTAGTGTGGCATTCCAGTGTGACGGCACCGCCACGGTTTCTGCCGGGACGTCCGCGAGCGCACCGTGCGTCTGCGGGCGAGGCTCCCCACTGGCCGGACCGCACGTGAGGTCAGGCCGTCGTCGGCTACCGCGGCGTCCACAGAAATAGCTGCCACTCACCCACGGGCTCGGACACGCCAATGATGACGCCGCCCGACAATCGGCGATTCAGATCGGGGCCGAACATGGCCTCCAGGTAGGGTTTCTTTGCCTCTCCTACCACTTCGGTGGCCTTCATGGCGAAGGTTGTGTCCCCAATGCGCGCATACCCGTTTGGCGCGAGACGGGCCCGTTGTGACCAATAACCGGCATCAGGTCGCGTTGAGGTGATAAAGCCCTCTTTGAAGGGCACGAGCGACACATTCACCACAAACGGCGGAAAGCCACCGGTCTTGATGGTGCCGACGGTCCGTTTGAAAGCCGTCGTGAAATCAGCAGGCGGCGGCGTCAACGTCCCGCCAATTCTGACGCCGGCGATGCGGTTGTAGGGGGCGACGAAGACATACGCGGTAGCGGCGACGACCAGCACCGCCGTGAAAGCCAGACCCGAGAGCTTCTTCTTACTTGCCATGAGGTTCTCCTGACAGACGTCGCCCGTCTCGGCCTGTGCCTCGAGTGCGACGGGTGTCGCGGCGGAGTGTACCCAAAAAAAGAGCTGTGTGGCGTGTCCCGAAGGGCATAATCGCGCGAGTTCTCAACGGAGGCCCCTCATCATGATCCGATCCGCGTCGCGCCGTCGCTTGCCGTGGGTGCTGCTGTGGCTCCTAGCCGCCGTCGTCGGCGCCCCCGGACGCCCGGAGGCCGAACAGGCGCCGGCCGCGACTGCCATCGCAGGCGACGGCGAGGTGCAGGGCGCGATCCGCCTCTTCACCGCCTGGATGGAAGGCCAGATGCTCTACCGGCACCTCCCCGGCGTGGCCATTGGCGTTGTGGCCGATCAGCAACTCGTGTGGTCGAGGGGCTTTGGCTTCGCCGACGTCGAGCGGCAGACGCCGATGACGCCGCAGACCAGGTTCCGCATGGCCTCGCACAGCAAGCTCTTCACAGCCACGGCCATCATGCAGTTGCGCGAGCAGGGCAAGCTGCGGCTCGACGATCCCGTGTCGAAGCACCTGCCCTGGTTCCGCGTGAAGCGCGCCGAAGAGGAGGATCCGGAGATTACGATCGAAGAACTGCTCACGCACAGCTCGGGCCTGCCCCGTGAAGCCGGCTCGCACTGGACGACGTTCGATTTCCCGACGAGCGAGGAACTGCGGGCCTTGATGGCCGATCGGCAGGCGCCGTTCTCGCCGGAGGTGCGATGGAAGTACTCGAACCTCGCCTTCTCGGTGGCCGGGCTCGTCATCGAGGCCGTGAGCGGCCAGACCTGGGCCGACTACGTGCGGCAACACATCTACGTGCCGCTCGGCATGACGGCGTCCAGTGTCGACCAGAACGTGGAAGGTCTGGCCGTGGGCTATAACCGGCTGATGCCCGACAACTCGCGAGCGACCAGTCCGTTCATCGACGCGAAGGGCATGGCGGCAGCCACCGGCATCACCTCCACCGTGGACGACATGGCGAAGTTCGCCTCGGCCCAGTTCCGCACGGGCCCGCGCGGCGGCGCCAACATCCTGAGCACGGGATCGCTGCGCCAGATGCACCGCGTCCGCGTGCTCGAGAGCAACTGGACGCAGGGCAACGCCATCGGCTTTGCCGTGCGGCGCGAGCGCGACAAGATCTACGTGTCGCACGGCGGCAGCTATCCCGGCTACCAGACGCAGACGATGCTGTATCCCGAGGGCAAGGTGGCCGTGATCGTGCTAACGAATGCCGACGACGCCGCCCCCGGAAGCATCACAACGCAGTTGATGAACACCGTGGGCGAGGCCGTGGCGAAGGTGGCGACATCGGAGGCCGCGTCCTTGACGACGACCTGGGATCCCTCGTGGTCGCGGTTTGCGGGTCTCTACCGCGGACGGGGCGGCGAGTCGCAGGTCATCGAACTCGACAAGCGCCTGGTCATCATCACGCCGAACGCGCCGAATCTCGACAATCCGATCCGGCTCGAGCCCCTCGGAAATGGCCGGTTCCGCTACACGGCGCCGACCGGCGGCGGACCCGTCGGCGAGACCGTGCGGTTCGTCGAAGAGAACGGCCGCGTCACCCGGATGTATACCGGCGACGGCTACGTGGAACGCGTGCGGTAGACGCTTCGAGGCGCCTTGGGCGGCCCTCATTCGTGTATCGTGTGAGGCGCGTGCCGGATCAGGTCGAGAACGTCGCCCCCATCCGCGTGGCGCCCGACGATCTCGCGCCTGACACGCTGCGCGCGGTCATCGAGTCGTTCGTCTTGCGCGAAGGCACCGACTACGGCCTGCACGAAAGCTCGCTCGACGACAAGGTTGCGCAAGTGCTCGCGCAGTTGCGCCGAGGCGACGCGCACATCGTCTTCGATCAGGCCACCGAGTCGGTCACCATCGTCATGGCGAGCACGATCGAAGGATTCGCGATCTGACGGCGTCGGCCGCGCCGCTCGTTGTCGGGAAAGCGTTCCAGGCGTTCCTGAGGTGTGGCTGGCTCAGGCTGGCTCCCACCCCACCAAGCACACTCCGTGCGACGGGGCCCCGGGGCTCGGGAGACCGCCGCCGCTATCGCCGTGATGCGGGAGAACTCGTGGGCCGAGGCCGGCGCGGCTCCCGCCCACGTAAGGATCAGCGCGGCCGAGCGCGGCCGCGGCGGCGGCCGCGCGCCAGACCCGCGCCATCTACGAGGCCGGCAGGGAGACGATGCCGACGCCGTCGCGGTACTCGATCTTGGTGCCCCACGTCGCCGAGAACTTGCGCAGGTCGTCGATGATCTTCTGGCCGAGCTGCGGCGCCGCCAGGATCGGCCGGCCCCGCTGCGAGCGTGGCTGCCCGAAGCCGAGTGAGATCGGGTGCAGTGTGAGTTCGATCATCCTGCCGCTGAGGAACGTGGGCATGGCGACGACCGACTCGAAGATGTACGGATCGGAGGGGAAGCCGACCTTGCCGTTCTGCGTGCGTTGGTCGTTGAAGTCGCCGACGCCCGAGTTCCGGGCCATGCCGAACGGCTCGTAGTTCTCGGGTGGCTGGCGCAGCAGAGTCTCGTTCTGGAAGATGAAGTCGCCGAGCGAGTAAAAAATCGGCCGCCCCTTGTAGATCTCGATGCCGCGCAGCACGTGCGGGCCGCTGGCCGTGACCACGTCGGCGCCGGCGTCGACCATGGCGTGCGCGAAGGTCACGAAGAACTGCGGCGGCACGTAGCGGTTGCCGCCGTTCTCGTGGGTGTGGGACGAGACGATGACGTAATCGGCCTGGCGGTCGGCGTTGCCGACCACGGCTGCCATCGCCGCCACGTCCTCCTCGAGCGGCTCGGTGCGCGTCTCGGCTTTGTCGCCGACGACGAAGCGGCGGCCGAGCACGGTCATCTCGGTGGCCGTGTTGGCGGCCGCGCCGCCGCCTCCCTCGCCCCCCCCGCCGCCGCCCAGGTTCACGCCGGCGCCCTTCAGCGCCGCCTGGAGCGCGTCGAACTGCGGCTTGGTGATGACGTTGGTGGTGCCGAACCGCAGTGGCGCCAGCCCGGGCCGTGCCTTGGTGTCGCCCCACGAGTCGCCGGCGCGGCTTGGATCGGGGAACGACGAGGCCACCGCGACCAGCGCGACCCGGCCCTTGTCGGATTCATAGAAGCGTGCCTCGCGTGCCTCACGCAGGCTGTTGCCGAACCCCGCGCCCACGAGTCCGGCGGCGCGCACGTGCTTGTCGGTGAGCTGCGAACCTTCGACGCCGTAGTCGTTGGTGTGGTTGTTGGCCTGCGCCACCAGGTCGAATCCGGCCCACACCAGTTCCTTGGCCAGCGCCGGATCGGCGCGCATGTAGGTGCCGCCGCTCTGGGTCGAGGGATACGGCTCGTAGTCGTGGAACAGCATCTCGAGGTTCGTGAACGCCGCGTCGGCGCCGCGCACCAGGTCCATCAGCCGCAGGAACTCCGGCTCCTTGTGGGGCGAGAGCGCCTGCACGATGATCGAGTCGCCGGTAATCGCCAGGGTCATGGGCCGAGGCGCCGGCCACGGATGCGGCTGCGGCTGGGGCGCCTGGGGGGCCTGCGCACCCGCGTCGCGAGCCGAGGCGCTCTGCCACATGGCGAGGGCGGCCACGCCCACAACTGCGAAGAACAGGCGCGTGCGTGAACGACGGGTCATGAAGGCTCCTCCAGAGTTGAAGAGGCTCTGGGCGCGGTGACGCTGCGCCTGGCCGGGGGCGCCCTTTGTGGACTGACCTCTGCCGCGAGCTGGCGAATCCGTGTCAGGGAATTGCGCGGACTGTAGCGCAGTGCCGCGGTCGCTTCAACAGATAAGAATGGGCGGAGCGCGGGCTCCGTGCCGACCGACTCACCGTGGATGGCCTGCACCGCGTTCAGCCAGATGGCCGACGCGCGGCGAAATCTCGCGTGGTATCGTGGCCGCAACATCTGGAGCGCATGCCATGACCCGATCTCGTCTTGCCCTTGCCGCCGTTCTCCTCCTCGTCCTTGTGCAGGTACCGCAGGTCGAGGTGACGGCTGCCGCGCAGCCCTCGGCAGCCGTCGATCCGTCGTATCTCAACCTGCTGCGCTGGCGCTCGGTCGGTCCGTCGCGAGGCGGACGGGTTGTCGCCGTGACCGGCGATCCGGTCAACAAATTCACGTTCTACCAGGGCACCACCGGCGGCGGGGTGTGGAAGACGGACGACGGCGGGCTCAACTGGGCCAACGTGTCGGACGGCTTCTTCAAGGCGGGCTCGGTCGGCGCCATCGCCGTGGCGCCGTCCAACCCGAACGTCGTCTACGTCGGCATGGGCGAGGGCTGCATCCGGGGCAACGCGTCCTACGGCGACGGTGTCTACAAGTCGACCGACGCCGGCAAGACCTGGACGCACCTCGGGCTCGAGACCACCAAGCAGATTGGACGCCTCCAGGTGCATCCGACCAATCCCGACATCGCGTTTGTGGCGGCGCTCGGCGATGCGTGGGGCCCGAATCCCGACCGCGGCGTCTTCCGCACCCGCGACGGCGGACGCTCATGGCAGAAGGTGCTCTTCAAGAGCGAGAACGCCGGCGCGATCGACCTGGTGCTGGATCCGGGCAACCCGAACGTGATCTACGCCACGACGCTCGAACTGCGGCGCTATCCATGGGGCTTCCGCAGCGCCGGGCCCGGCACCGCCATCTTCAAGTCCACCGACGGCGGCGACACCTGGACGGATTTGAGCAGCAAGACCGGCCTGCCGAAGGGCGACAAGGGCCGCATCGGCATCGCGCTGGCGCCGTCGCAGCCCAATCGCGTGTGGGCGATCATCGACGCCGCCGGCGCAGACCAGGGCATCTACCGCACCGACGACGGCGGCGAGACCTGGACTCACCTCACCGACAACGCCGACCTCACGCAGCGGCCCTGGTATTACCACCACATCTTCGCCGATCCGAAGAATGCCGACGTGCTGTGGGCGCTCAACGTGGACCTGTGGAAGTCGACCGATGGCGGCACGAACTTCCAGGAGGTGACGGTGCCGCACGGCGACAACCACGCGCTGTGGATCGACCCGCAGGATTCACTGCGGATGGTCGAGGGCAACGACGGCGGCGCCACTGTCACGTTCAACGGCGGCAAGTCGTGGTCCACGATCCTGAACCAGCCCACCGCGCAGCTCTATCACGTGGCCACCGACAACCAGGTGCCGTACCGGGTCTACGGGGCACAGCAGGACAACACCACCATCTCGGTGCCGAGCCGCTCGGACCACGGCCGCATCACCATCGAGGAATGGGAGACGGTGGGCGGGGGCGAGGACGGCTACGTCGCGCCGCATCCCACCGACCCGAACATCATCTATGCCGCCGATCACCACTGGCTGCATCGCTACGACCGGCGCACCAAGCAGGTGCGCGACATCTCGCCCAATCCCGAGACGCACTACGGCTGGGGCGCGGCCGACATCAACTTCCGCTTCTGGTGGACCTTCCCGGTCATGGTGTCGCCGCACGATGCCAAGACGCTGTATGTCACCTCGCAGGTGGTGCACCGGACACGCAACGAGGGCCAGAGCTGGGACATCATCAGCCCCGATCTCACGCGTGCCGATCCCAAGACGCTCGAGAAGACGCCGTCGTACCTGAGTCCGTCGCCGGGGGAATTCTGGGGACCGATCACCCGCGAGGCGTACGGCCCGGAGTGGTACGCCACGATTTTTGCCTTCGCCGAGTCGCCCAAGCAGGCCGGCGTGCTGTGGGCAGGTTCGGATGACGGCTTCGTGCAGGTGTCGCGCGACAACGGCGCGTCGTGGACCAAGGTGACGCCGCCCGGCATGCCCGAGTTCGCGCTCGTCAGCATCATCGACCCGTCGGCGCACGACGCGGGTACGGCCTACGTGGCGGCCACCCGCTACAAGTTGCAGGACAACCGTCCCTACCTCTACAAGACGTCCGACTACGGCAAGACGTGGACGACGATCGTCGACGGCATTCCTGCCAGCGACTTCACGCGCGTGATCCGCGAGGATCCGAAACGGAAGGGATTGCTCTACGCCGGCACCGAGACGGCTGTCTACGTGTCGTTCGACGACGGCGGACACTGGCAGTCGCTGCGGCTCAACCTGCCGGTGGTACCCGTGCACGACCTGGTGATCAAGGATGGCGACCTCGTGGCCGCCACTCACGGCCGCTCGTTCTGGATTCTCGACAACGTCGCGCTGCTGCACCAGCTGACGCCCGCTGCCATGACCGACGCGGTGCGGCTGTTCGAACCGCGAACCGCCGTGCGTTACGGCCGGGGCGCGTCGCTGGCCGGCAACTTTGCGGCCGCTTCGAACGTCGATGGCGCCAACCCGCCCGCGGGCGTCGTGGTGCCGTTCTATCTCAGGGACAAACCCACGGGGCCCGTGACACTTACGATCTCGAAGGACGGACCGGGCCCGGGCGCCGGGCTGATCCGCACCGTCACCTTCGATCCCGAGGGCACTGCGCCCGCCCCGACTGGACCGCGCCGTCCGATTGCGCGGTCGGGCGCCAACACCTACGTGTGGGACATGCGCTATCCGCCGCCTACGCTGCTACCCGGTGCGGTGTTCCAGGGGCGCCCGGTGGGCCCGGTGGCGCCGCCCGGTGCCTACACGCTCGAGCTCTCGGTCAACGGCGCCCCGACCACGACCATGGCCACGGTCGTCAAGGATCCGCGTCTGACCTACACCGATGCCGAGCTGGAGTCGCAGTTCGTGTTCCTCATCGACGTGCGCGACAAGCTCACCGAGACGATGAGCGTCGTGAAGCGCATCCGCGACACGCGCAGCCAGGCCGAGGATCTCGTGAAGAAGGCGAAGGAGACGCGCCGCGGACGTACGCCGGAATCCCAGGCGCTGCTCGACCAGGCGATGACCGACCTGAACAACCGCCTGTTCACGATCGAAGAGCGGCTGGTGCAGTACCGCGCCAAGGCGAATCAGGATCTGATCGCCAACCCGACGGGCATCGACAGCAAG
>JANORI010000652.1:0-11060 GCA_031415235.1 Acidobacteriota bacterium
GGAGGCGCCTGCTGAAGGAACGACGGAAGGCTCATTCGACGAAGGTCACCTTGTTGACCTCACGCAAGGTCGTGAGCCCCAGCATGACACGCTCCACGGCCGATTCCCGCAGGAACCGCATGCCCTGTTCCTTCGCGGCGCGCTTCAGTTCCGAGATCGGGCGCCGCTCCAGGATGAGCTCGCGCACGTGGTCGGTCAGGTCGAGCAGTTCGCAGATCGCCATGCGCCCCTTGAAGCCCGTGCCGCTGCATTCTACGCAGCCGACGCCTTCGTAAAACGTGTGCGTCTCCGAGAGCCCGGGGTCCATTGCGGACTCCACCAGCAGTTCCTTCGTGATCGAGACCCGCTGACGGCACTTCTCGCAGATCTTGCGCACCAGCCGCTGCGCCATCACGCAATTGAGCGCCGAGACGAACTGATAGGGCTCGACGCCCATGTTCAGAAAGCGGCCCAGCACGTCGAACACGTTGTTGGCGTGGACAGTCGTGAACACGAGGTGGCCGGTGAGCGCCGACTGGATCGCGATCTGCGCCGTCTCGGGGTCGCGAATCTCTCCCACCATGATCTTGTCGGGGTCGTGGCGTAGGATCGAACGCAGGCCGCGCGCGAAGGTGAGGCCCTTTTTCTCGTTGATCGGAATCTGCGTGATGCCCTTCAACTGGTACTCGACCGGATCCTCGATGGTGATGATCTTGTCTTCGATCGAGCGGATCTCGGCGAGCGCGCCGTAGAGCGTCGTGGTCTTGCCCGATCCGGTCGGGCCGGTGACGAGCACCATGCCATAGGGCTCGCGGATGTACTTGCGGAAGCGCCGCAGCTCGAGTTCGGGGAACCCCAGGATGTCGAGGCGCAGCTCGGTGAACTGCTCGCTGATCGACTGCTTGTCCAGGATGCGGATGACGGCGTCCTCACCGTGCGCGCTCGGCATGATCGACACGCGGAAGTCGATGGTCTTGCCGCGCACGCGCAGGCGGAAGCGGCCATCCTGCGGCACGCGCTTCTCGGCGATGTCGAGTTCGGCCATCACCTTGATGCGCGAGATGATCGCGCTGTGCGACGCCTTCGCGATCGGCCGGCTGGCCGGCTGCAGCACGCCGTCGATGCGGTACTTCACGACCACGGCGTCATCCTGCGTCTCGATGTGGATGTCGCTCGCCCGCCGCTGAATCGCGGTGAACACCATCGCATCGACCATCCGGATGATCGGGCTGTGGTCGCTCGTCAGCCGCTCGACGGTGAGGTCCTCGCTCGAGTCCTCGTCCTTGAGAACCTGAATGAAGTCCTCGGTGGCGTCGTCGAGCACGCGCTGCGAGCTTTCGCTCTTCTTGAGGATGCCTTCGATGGCCGAGCGCGCCCCAACCATCACGCGCACGGGCGTGCCGAGCAGCACGGCCAGTTCGTCGATCATCGGCAAGTCGGTCGGATCCGACACGACGATGACGAGCGCACGGCCGTCGCGCTTGAATGGCACGAAGCCGTAGCGCAACATCAGATCCGCCGGGATGCCGCGGAAGAGCTCCTGATCGATACGGAAGAGGCCCATGTCGAGAAAGTCCAGCCGGTAGCGTTCGGCCAGACGGCGCGCGTGCGCCTCCTCGGCAATGCGGGAGTCGGCCGGAACGGCTGGGGCGAACTCATCCGCAATGAGCTCTTCAGGCTCGAATCCCTCGACGGGCTTGGTGGAATCCATAACGGTTCGCGGTCCTAGCGGCCAACCACCGACGACAGTTCGAAGAGCGGCATGTAGAGCGCCAGCACGACGCCGGCAATCACGATACCCATGAATACCAGCATGACCGGCTCGACCAGGGTGACGAAACGAGCCACCTCGGTTTCGACATCTTCGTCGTAGAAATCGGCCAGCGACGTCAGCATCTCCTGCAGCGCTCCGGTCGACTCCCCCACTTCGATCATCTTGATGGCCACGTCGGGCATCACCCGGCGCTCGAGCAGCGTGGCGGCAAAGCCGCGCCCTTCGCGCACTCGCCCGGCCACGATCCGCAGTTCCTGGCCCATATGCCGGTTGCCCGTGGAGGTGGCCGCCGTGTCGAGGGCGTTGACGAGGGGGATGCCGCCGCCCACGAGCGCTGCCAGGGTGCGCGCGATCTGCGAGGTGGCGAACTTGTGCGCGATGGCTCCGGCCACCGGCAGGCGAAGTACCCAGCGGTCGAACCGCGCCCGCTGGCCTGGCCGCTTCACCCAGGTAGAGAATGCCACCGCGCCCCCGCCCAGAAGTACCGTGAGCAGTAGCAGGTTCCCGCGCACCGCGTCCGAGACGGCGATGATGACCCGCGTGACCAGCGGCAGTTCTTGGCCAAAGCCGGCGTAGAAATCCGAGAACGCCGGCACGACTTTGACCACGATGATGCCCACGAGCACCACGGCCAGTGCGGTCAGGATGGCGGGATACAGCATGGCCGACAGGGTGCGCTTGCGCACGGTGTCGATCACTTTCGAATACGTGACAAAGCGTCTCAGGACCGCATCGAGGGAGCCGCTGCGCTCTCCGGCCACAAGCGACGCGGTGTAGACCCCCGGGACGAGCTCGGCGTGCGCCGCAAAGGCGTCAGAGAGCGCGGCGCCGCCACGCACCTTCTCGTGCACGTCATCGAGCACGGCCTTGAACACCGGATTACTGAGACGCTGGCGCAGAATGTCGAGCGACTGCACGAGCGGCATGCCGGCCTTGAGCAGCGTCGCCAGTTCCTGGTTGAAGATCAGAAACTGGTCGCGGGGGATCCTGCGCCGGCCGATCGCAATGCCCTCCATGCCGCCGCGCGGCACGAGC
Source organism: Acidobacteriota bacterium (assembly GCA_031415235.1). Taxonomy (GTDB): domain Bacteria; phylum Acidobacteriota; class Vicinamibacteria; order Vicinamibacterales; family UBA2999; genus CADEFD01. Next base: position 2,789 of record JANORI010000652.1, read on the forward strand.
GAGAGCACGTGCAGGCCCTTGTCCTCCAACTCCCGGCGCAGGTGGGCCTCACTCGGGGCGACGTATACGCCCTCGATCACCTGGCCTCCGGTGGTGCCGAGCCTGCAGCGGAACTCCATGCCCGGTCTGCGTTACGACCCCTGCGGCTGCACGAACGCGTGGAACACGCGGGCCCCGAGTTCGCGCGGGTCATTCGACTTGGCGCCAGGCTCGAGTGCCGGCACGAAGGTCCGATCGACCACCAGACGCAGTTCCACCATGTCGCCGCCGCCCATGACCGCCGCGGGAAGGGGGATCTTGTGGACCGGACCGTCCGTGCCCAGCGGCACGACCTGCAGGACCTGATCGCCGAGCCGGATCTCCACGGCTTTCGCCGCGGTCGCGGAGGTGGCGGGATTGTCGGCCTGCAAGAACAGCACGGAGTCGCGGCGCGGATTGCGGAAGGCGAGCGTGGCTTCCTTCTTCGTCCATTGCCACTCGACCATCGCGTTGTCGGCGGCCGCTTCCACGGCGTGCCAGCCATCCTTGAAGATGAGGAAGATGTTCTCGGTCTGGGGCAGCAGTTCGAACTGGGCAGAATCGTACGCGCGGCCGCCGACGTCGGTGCCATTGAGCTTCACGCGGTCGCCCGACGACGGGTCGTACAGACCAGCCACGACCTTGGCCTGGCCCACGTACGGATACACCGGCGCGAACACGGTGCGCGTGTACTCCACGGTCTGCCCGGGCTTCCAGGTCGACGTCGGCGTCGGCGGGTCGTGGTCGTCAGTCCACATCTGCTGGGCGTCGACGTCCACGAAGTGCACGAACACCTTGCGGGGACCAAGGCTGGCGGCATCGTTGGCAAGCGTGAACTTGTAGGTGATATCGACCGGGCTGCCCAGTGCGACACGGGCGCGAGACATCTGAATCGCCAGGGTGCCCTGGGCAGGCGTGGTGTCGGCCGGTGTGCCGCATGCGGCGGCCGAGAGCGCGCACAGAACGAGGATCGTCGGAGCGCCAAGAGCAGGGATAAAGGTGTGCATAGTCTTGTGAACTCACATGATAGCGTCTCCCGCACCACAGCGCTACCGGTCTCCCCCCGCAGTTGTGGTACAGTTCCGCGCTTGGCGGCTTGGCCGTCGCTTGCCATGCACAACGAACACGACGCACTGGGAATGGTCGAGACCCGGGGATTCATCGGGTCGGTCGAAGCCGCCGACGCGATGGTGAAGGCCGCAAGCGTGGTGCTCATCGGCACTGAGTACATCGGCGCGGCCTATGTCACCGTGCTCGTCCGAGGCGATGTCGGTTCGGTCAAGGCGGCCACCGACGCGGGCGCAGCCGCAGCACGCCGGGTCGGCGAGCTGGTGTCGGTGCATGTGATTCCCCGCCCGCACGCCGACCTCGAACGGATCCTCCCCAAGGCGTAAGACGCCGAGCCGGCGCCAATGGCCTCCGACCCCACCTCGGCCCTCACCCCTCGCGATCGGACGTCGATCGCCGAGGCCCAGGCCCTGGCGCGGCGCGCCAAGGCCGCCCAGCGCAGTCTGGCCGAGCTGTCCCAGGTCCAGATCGACGCCATCGTCGATGCGATGGCAGCGGCCGCCCTCGCGGAAGCCGGACCACTCGGCCAGTTGGCCTGCGACGAGACGGGCTACGGCGTGGCTGCCGACAAGCTGCAGAAGAACCTGTTTGCCGCCCGCGACGTGCACGCCTTCATCCGCCCGATGAAGACGGTCGGCGTCATCGCCCGTCACGAGGATCGCCGGATCGTGGAAATCGCCGAGCCGTTCGGCGTCGTGGCGGCCATCGTGCCTTCGACCAACCCGACATCGACGGCGATCTACAAGCTGCTCATCAGCATCAAGGCACGCTGCGCGGTAGTGCTCAGCCCGCATCCCTCGGCGGCGCGCTGCATCACGCGCACGGCCGAGCTCCTGACCGACGCGGGCTGCCGCGCGGGGCTTCCAGACGGCGCGGTCGGCTGGATGACCACCGTGTCGCTCCAGGGCACCCAGGCCCTGATGCACGCGCGTGAGGTCGCGGTGATTCTGGCGACTGGCGGCATGGGGCTCGTGCGGGCTGCCTACTCGGCCGGCAAGCCGGCCTACGGCGTGGGCCCAGGAAACGCGCCGTGCTACGTCGAATCGTCGGCCGACATCGACAAAGCCGCCGACGACATCCTGGCCGGAAAGAGCTTCGACAACGGCGTGCTGTGCTCGTCGCCGAACTCGGTGGTGGTCGACCGCGCGGTGGCTCCAGCCTTGCGGGCGGCGTTCCAGGCGGGTGGCGGCTACTTTCTCTCGGACAGCGAAACCACGCGCCTCGCGCAGGCGCTGATCACCCCGGCGCGCTCGCCCAATCCGGCGCTGGTCGGCAAGTCGGCCATGCAGATCGCCGCACACGTGGGCATGTCCGTGCCAACCGGCACCCGCGCACTCATTGCCCCGCTGGCGGGCGTCGGTCGCGACTTCCCGTTGTCGATTGAGAAGCTCTGCCCGGTGTTGTCGTACTACGAGGTGGCCGACTGGCGGGAAGGCTGTGAGCGCGCCACGCAGATCCTGCAGTACGGCGGCATGGGCCACACGATGTCGATCCACTCGCGGAACGAGGCGGTCATCCTGGAGTTCGGCCTGCACAAGCCCGCGTTCCGCATCTGCTTCAACACCGCGACGACCCACGGCTCGATCGGCCTCACGACCGGGCTCGACCCCGCAATGACGCTCGGCTGCGGGGGCTACGGCGGCAACATCACGTCGGACAACATCACGCCGCGGCACCTGCTGAACATCAAGCGCATCGCCTACGAGCTTCGGCCGCGCGCCGCGCGGCCCGCGCCGGTGGTGGCCCCAGGAGGGGCCTGGCCGGCCACGCCCACCGACACACCGGCATTGCCGCGGGCGCCACGAGGACCGGCGCCGGACCCGCTCCCGGACGAGCGCGTCTCGGAAGGCATCGACCGCTATCTGGCATCACGCGGTGCGCCGGCGCCGGCGCCGCCTCAGGCCCCGCCGAGACTGGGCCCACCCGCGGCGTTTGTGTGCGAAGACGACGTCCGGGCCGCGGCCCGCGCGGGCGGCCGCCTCGTCATTGGCCCGCGCACCATCGTCACGCCGGCCGCGCGCGACGCCGCCGCGGCGGTCGACGTGTTTGTGTGGCTCGACGGTGCCGCGCGATAACTCGCACATTTGCTTGCAGTTGCAGCACAGGAACGGCCGGCCGGTCGGTTTGACCCGCCATGCACCGGCGTGCTAGCGTCACCACTCCTGACCGGCATGCACCGACGCCTTCTCCTCTCGCTTGTGCTTCCGCTCTGCGCGGCGTGCGGGGCCCACCGGCCTCTCGTTGTCGCCACAGCGGTTGCCCCAGCCGCGCCGATGACGGCGCTCGAGTCGGCCCCTGTGCCGGTCGATCCGATACAGAGTGTGATCGCCGCTGCGGAACGGGCCTTCGAGGCAGGCCGCGCCGCCACCGAGGACGGCCACCTGCGGGATGCCCGTGCGGCCTTCGATGTCGCGCTCGAGAAGCTCATGGAGGTACCGGGAGGCGCTCGGTCCGACGACCGGTTGAGCGCCGCACTCGACGCGCTCATCGACCGCATCAGTGCGCTGGAACTTGCTTCCCTCGCGCGCGGCGATGGCTTCACCGAGACGGCGTCCGAACCGGCCACCATCGACACGCTGCTCTCACTGCCGGCGGCCGAGGCTGAAGTCGCGCCGACGCCCGAAGTGACGACGACGGTGCGCGCTGACCTGGCAGCCACCGTCCACGACATTCCAATTCCGCTCAACGACCGCGTGCTGCGTTTCGTCGAGCTCTTCCAGGGGCGTCTGCGGGGATTCCTGGCTGACGGCCTGTCGCGCGGCGCGCAGTATATGCCGATGGTCCAATCGGTGTTCAAGGACGAGGGCCTGCCGCTCGACCTGGCCTACGTGCCGCTTGTGGAGAGCGCGTTCAAGGCAACGGCACTCTCGCGCGCCAGCGCCCGCGGCGTCTGGCAATTCATGCGCGGCACCGGTAAGGAAAACGGGCTCAAGCACGACTGGTTCATCGACGAACGCGCCGACCCCGAGAAGGCCACCCGGGCCGCGGCCAAGTATCTGAAGAGCCTGCACCGTACGTTCGACGACTGGCACCTGGCCCTGGCGTCGTACAACGGCGGACCGGGCCGCGTGCAGCGCGCCATGAAGCGGTCGGGGCTGACCGACTTCTGGGCACTGAGTGCGTCGACCAAGCACCTGCCCCGCGAGACGCGCGACTACGTGCCGATGATCCTGGCGGCCGCGATCATCGCGAGGAACCCTGAGAAATACGGATTCGAGGTGCCCTCGCTCTCGCCCATACCCACCGATATCGTGGTGATGACCGCGCCTGCCGATCTACGGCGCGTGGCTGAGTGGGCGGGCGTATCGGCGGAAGATATCCGAGCCCTCAATCCCGAACTGCGCCGCTGGACGACGCCGGTGCGTCAGCGCGATTATCAGCTTCGCGTGCCGATGGGCACCGCCCCCCTGGTCCTCGACGCGCAGCACGACTCCTTGCCGGAAGAAGCGGCCTCGCTGCAGTGGCACACCGTGCGGAAAGGCGAGTCATTGCCGTCGATTGCGCGCCGGCTCGGGGTCTCGCGCGCCGACCTGGCCGAGGCCAACTACCTCGGCACCAGAGCGCCCGTACGCCCCGGGCAGCGGCTGCTCGTGCCGCGGGCGCCCTCGCCGGCGCTGCTGGCCGGCCGGCCACCCGCCGAGGCAGCCGCCGTGGTGGCCGCGCGTGCCGAGGATCGCGAGGACGAGCCAGCGCGCGTGGCCTACCGGGTGCGTAGGGGCGACACGCTGTTCTCGATTGCGCGCCGTCACGGCGTCAGCGTGGAGAACCTGCGTGCGTGGAACAAGCTGCACGGCTCCTCCATCGACATCGGCGACCGCCTGCACATCCTCACCGCCCGCGCCGCCGTCGCCCAGTAGGCCCTCGGCCTGCGCAGGATCTGCACCACGTCACACGCATCGTAGGCGCGCCTTTCTCTACGTGCCCATCGTCGCTGGTGTGTTCGGCCCGGCATTCCGTCAGCCGCAATTGGCATCCGCTTTGGAACACCCTCGATGTGCTGGCCCAGGTGCTGAGCGCCGCGCTTCGCGGCATCGATGCGTTCCCCGTCACCGTCGAAGTCGACATCTCGTTCGGCCTGCCGGTCTTTGCCATGGTCGGCCTGCCTGATGCCAGCGTGCGCGAGAGCCGTGACCGCGTTCGGGCCGCCATCCGCAACTCGGGCTTCGATTTTCCCGACCACCGCCTCACGGTGAACCTCGCACCGGCTGACGTGAGGAAGGCGGGCGCGTCATTCGACCTACCCATTGCCGTCGCGATTCTCGCGGCAGCCGGGGTCGTGCCGCGTCACGACACGCTCCGGCTCGCCGTCATCGGCGAGCTGTCGCTCGACGGCGCCGTACTGCCGTCGCGGGGCGTGCTGCCGGTGGCGTTGGGGCTGCATCGCCAGGGCGTCCGCGCACTCGTACTGCCGTCCGCCAACGCATCGGAGGCGGCGGTGGTGGCCGGACTGACGGTGTTGCCAGTGCAGACACTGGCCGAGGCGGTGGCTCTGCTGCAGCAGCCCCCGGAGGCGTGGCCCGAGACATCTCCCACTCCGCCACGCCCCGTTGCCGTCACCGACGGGGACAGCGATCTGGTCGACGTGCGCGGGCAGCAGGCCGCAAGGCGGGCGCTGGAGGTGGCCGCCGCCGGTGGCCACCACCTGCTCTTCGTAGGACCTCCAGGCGCCGGCAAGACGATGCTGGCGCGGCGCATGCCCGGGGTGCTGCCGCCGCTCACCTTCGAGGAGGCGATCGCGGTGACCGCCGTGCACTCGGTGGCCGGCCTGCTGACACCTGGCGCAGGTCTCGTCGGCACCCGGCCGTTCCGCGCGCCTCACCATAGCGCGTCGGAGGCGGCACTGGTCGGCGGCGGCACCGTGCCGCGTCCCGGCGAGGTCTCGTTGGCGCATCACGGCGTGCTCTTCCTCGATGAGCTGCCCGAGTTCGCGCGCCGCGTGCTCGAATCGCTGCGCCAGCCACTCGAGGAGGGCCAGGTGCGTGTCTCTCGAGCGTCGGGCACGGTCGCCTTCCCCGCCGCCTTCACCCTCGTGGCTGCCATGAATCCGTGCCCGTGCGGACTGGCTGGCCAACTGATGCGGGCGTGCCGCTGCACGCCCCTGGCCGTGCAGCGGTATCACGACCGCGTTTCGGGCCCCCTGCGCGACCGGATCGACCTGACGGTGGAGCTGTCGCCGATACCATTCGCCACCCTGACCGCAGGCCCGTCGGGTGAAGACTCGGCCGCCGTCCGGGCGCGCGTGGAATGGGCCCGGGCGCGGCAACGCGCCAGGGCGGCTCCGGGTATCGCGCCGCTCAACAGCCGGCTCTCGCCCAGGGCGCTCGACCGCGTGGCCGCACTCGACAGCCATAGCCGCGCCGCGCTTGGCGCGGCGGCGAGCCGCCTGCGCCTGACCGGCCGTGCCGTGCATCGCGTGCTGCGAGTCGCGCGCACGGTGGCCGACCTCGACGGCAGTGATCGGCTGAGGGAGGCGCACCTGCTCGAGGCCCTGCAGTTTCGCGACCTGCCGCCGGAGCTCCAGACGTGAGTTCGCCTTTTATTCGCCATCCGGCAATCCCGGTCTGGACTTCTCACCTCCGCGGCAGGTATCCTGCGTGGATTGCGTCCGGCCGGGGTTCCTGGCTGAGCGTCATACCCAATTACCCGGATGCCCTCCACGCGATACACGATCCTGCTCGCCGACCGCCAGACCGGCGTCGTTCGGCGCTTCACCGTCGGGCTTCGTCCGGCGCTGGTCGTGATCACCACAGCCATCACCCTGCCCGTGCTCGTGGGCATGGGGGCCGCGTGGAAAGCCAAGTCCGACGTCGCCGACCTCTACGCCTCGCACGCCACGCTTGAACTCGAATTGTCCAACTACCGGGGAGCCACCGACGCGCTCACGGGACAGATTCAGGGCTTACAGACGGCACTCGACGACCTGGGGGGACGCGCAGCGCTCGACCCGGCCCTGCGCTCGGCCATGGACAAGCTCCCGGCCATTGTCAAATCGCGCGCGATGGGCGGAGGCTCGAAGTCCCCCGGGCTGGCGATGTTGCCGAGCTTGAACTCGCCGGAAGACACGTTTGGGCTGCTGCGCGACCTGCTGCAGGGGCTCGAGAGCCGGCTCGAGTCGGTGCAGTCGGGCATCGACAAGCGCAACGCCCTGGCCGCCGCCACGCCGTCAATCTGGCCAGCCGCCGGCTGGCTGACCTCCGCGATGGGCACGCGCCGCGATCCATTCACGGGCGGCGCCGACTTCCACCCCGGTCTCGACATCGCTGCCGACCGTGGCTCGCCTGTTTACGCCACCGCCGACGGTGCCGTCGTGCTCGCAAGCACGTTCAGCGACTACGGCAACCTCATCCGCATCGACCACGGCTTCGGTCTGGAGTCGCGCTACGGCCATCTCTCGAAGTTCGAGGTCGAAGTCGGGAGCACGGTGAAGCGCGGCGACCTCATCGGCCGGGTCGGCGCCACCGGGCGCGCAACTGCCCCGCACCTGCACTACGAAGTGCGCGTGAACGACCGCTTGCTGAACCCGCTGCAGTTCCTGCTGAAGAGCGCGCGCCAGACCGGCGGCGACTGATCTCGCCCGTCCCGCTGCGTTCCTTGACGGCCCTTGCCGTCGCCGGTAACATCCTTCGAATTCCCAAGTACGCATCAATCCTGCATGGTCGGTAACCTCCTCGCCAAGGTCTTCGGCACACAGAACGACCGCGACCTGAAGCGGCTCTTTCCGCTCGTGGTGCGGATCGGCGAACTCGAACCTGCCATGCGGGCGCTGCCCGACGATGGCCTGCGCGCCGCCACGACCGCCTTTCGCGCCCGCGCCCAGCAGGGCGACACGCTCGACGATCTGCTGCCGGACGCCTTTGCGCTCGTCCGCGAGGCCGGCAAGCGGGTGCTGAACATGCGGCACTACGACGTGCAGCTCATCGGCGGCATGGTGCTGCACGATGGCAACATCGCCGAAATGAAAACCGGTGAAGGCAAGACTCTTGTCGCAACGGCACCGGTTTACCTTAACGCGCTGTCCGGAAAGGGCGTGCACGTTGTGACGGTGAACGACTATCTCGCCCGCCGCGACGCCGAGTGGATGGGACAGGTCTACCGCTTCCTGGGCCTGAACGTGGGCTGCATCGTGCACGGCCTGAACGATGCGCAGCGCCGCGACCAGTACGCGGCCGACGTGACCTATGGCACG
>JANORI010000653.1:0-3822 GCA_031415235.1 Acidobacteriota bacterium
CCCACGTGCACCATGTACCCGCCGTAGCGCCGCTTGTTGCGGCCGACGAGCCCCACCATCGCGGTGAACAGATCAGTGCCGGTCGTCTGCTGGCGCACGGCCGCGCCGCGGATGAACTCCTGCGCGATGGTGCCGACGACAAAACCGCTCAGGGCAAAGCAGAGGCCCGAACTCCACACGCGAATCCCCAGACCGATCGTCAGCGCCGCGGCCGCCAGGCCCGACACGACGGGCCAGAGGAACTGCTGGCGCATATTGGCCAGCGTCGATGAACGCCACGCCAGCAGCGGCCCGACGCCCGTGAGCAGCAGCAGGATGAGGCCCACCGGCGTCATCCAGGTGTTGAAGAACGGTGGGCCCACCGTGAGCCTCTCGCCGGTGAGCGCTTCCGACAGCGTCGGGAACATCGTGGCAAAGAGCACGAAGGCCGCCGAGAACAGCAGCACCCAGTTGTTGGCCAGGAACGCGGCTTCCTTCGAGGCCCACGAATCGAGCTCGTTGCGCGCCTTCAGCAGCGGCAGCCGGTAGATCACCCAGGCAGCGCTGAAAATCAGCACGGCGCTCATGAACACCGTGAACATCAGCGCGAGCTGGCGATCTTCGCCAAACGCGTGCACCGACTGCACGACGCCCGAGCGCGTCATGAACGTGCCGAAGAGGGTCAGGAAGAACGTGGTGATCACGAGCGTGACGTTCCATACGCGCAGCATCCCGCGCCGCTCCTGCACCATCACCGAGTGCAGAAAGGCGGTGGCCGTGAACCACGGAAGCAGGCCGGCGTTCTCGACCGGATCCCAGCCCCAGAAGCCGCCCCAGCCGAGTTCTTCGTAGGCCCAGATCATGCCAAGCGTGAGGCCGAGCGAGAGGAAGAACCACGAGATCATCGTCCAGCGGCGCACCGCGCGCAGCCACGAGTCGTCGAGGTGGCCGGTGATGAGCGCGGCAATGCAGAACGCAAACGGAATGGTCATGCCCACAAAGCCCAGGTACATCGTGGGCGGGTGGATCGCCATGTAGAAGTTCTGTAACAGAGGATTGAGGCCCTGTCCCGTCGCGGGCGACTCGGTCAGATACGTCGCAAACGGGTTGTTGTGCACGATCATCAGGGTGAGGAAGAACATCTGCACCGTGCTGAGCGTGGCCACGACGTACGGGATGAGCTCCCGGTGGCGTTCGCGGTTGATGCGTACGGCCGCCGAGCCAAAGAGCGACAGCAGGAACACCCAGAACATGATCGAACCGTCGAGGCCGCCCCAGTACGAGGCGATCTTGTAGCCGAGCGGCTGCGCGGTCTCGGAATAACGCTGCACGTACCGGATGGTGAAGTCGCCCACGACGAAGGCGTGCACGATCACGCCGGTGGCGACGGTCATCACGGCGGCCACGAGATACAGGGCCCCGACGCCACTTTCGATGAGCCGGCCGTTGCGTCGACGCGCGCCCGCCACCGACGACGCCGCGGCATACGCCGAGATCACGAAGGCAAGCAGGAGCAGAAACTGACCGAGTGTGGCCATCGAGGTTCCTTGTGCCGAAAACACCGCCGGCCAGGATGGGCCGGCCGCCGCGCTATTCCGTACCGCTGAGGCTGCGCGCCGCGCCGTCGGCCGCCGCGCCGGGCGCGCCCACCTTGGCTTCGTACTTCGACGGGCACTTCGCCATGACGCCGTTGGGGTGCACGGCGAACCCCGCGGGGCTGAGCACGCCCTTCAGTACGACCTCAGCGTCGTTCTGAAAGGTATCGGGCACGACGCCGGTATAGCTGGCGTCCACGACCTGGCCCTGACTCTGCACCTTGAAGCGGTACTCCAACGAGTTCTTCTTTCGCATGATGCTGTCGGGCACCACGAAGCCGTGAAGCTGCAGGTTCTTGCCGTACCACGGGTCCGGCGCCCCCATCACTTCTTCCACGTGCTTGTAGTACTCGGTGCTCTCCGACATAGTCGAATAGAGCAGGCCGAAGAAAGAGCCCAGGATCACCAGGCTCGTGAAACCGACTTTCAGGGCTTTGTGCTTCATGGTCGATGACTTCCAGAGACAAATGCCGAATCGTTTACTGAAACTAGAGTATCCCTGCGCCGCCAGACGGTCAACCTCACTGCACACCGATCAACGGCAGAAATCGTGCAGCCGCAGCCCTGGGCCGTTGCCCGCTCACAGAGCCGGATTCCCGCGCCCCGGCGCCGGCCGAGTCTCGCCGACGCGGGGATTCTCCCCTGGCGCCGACAGAAATTCCCCGACCAGCGTGTGTACGAGGGCGACAGGCAGCCCGACCACGTTGCTGTACGAGCCCTCGATGCGCGTGATGTAACACGCGGCCCGGCCCTGAATCCCGTAGGCGCCGGCCTTGTCCGTCGCCTCGCCCGACCCGACGTAGGCGGCAATCTCTTGGTCGGCCATCGCCGCAAACCAGACGCGCGTCGTGGCGAATTCGACGCGGACCCTGTCGCCGGCCACCAACGCCACACCCGTCATCACCTCGTGGGCACGCCCCTGCAGCCGGCGCAGCATCGCCGTGGCATCGGCGGCATCCACTGGCTTGCCGAGGATGTTGCCGTCCACCACGACCGTGGTGTCGGCGCCAAGGACCAGGCAGCCAGGGTATCGCCCGGCCACCGCTCGCGCCTTCGCCTCGGCCAGGCGCCGCACGTAGCGATCCGCCGGCTCGGCAGCCAGCGGCGTCTCGTCGAGGTCGGCAGACACAACCGTGAACGTGAACCCCGCCGCCAGAAGTAGCTCCGCGCGGCGCGGCGAGGCGGAGGCGAGCACGAACTGTGGCGACGAGGCGGTAGGCACGCGTCGATTATCCCTCGGTCCTCCTGGAGGCCGCGGGTGCCGGCGGGCGCTGTCGCGCGAAGCGATTACGCCGGGCCGCACCACGGGCCGCACCACGGTGGGCGATGTGCGCCGCTGGCTCTCCCGAGGGACTCCAGGCCGCGATACGCAACACCAACACGCTTCAAGGCGCGTTGATGCGCGCGCACTCACGCCCGGGCGCCCTGGCCGCCGACGTCTACACCAGTACGATGGCAGACATGAAGGCCGAGCGGATCGAGGCGAGGATCTACTCGCACCCGATCGGCCTCCCCACGGCCACGGGCTGGGCGCGTCCATCGACTTCCGCGCGACCCAGCGGACCGACATCGGGCAGCAGTCGCAGAAGCGTCTTCGCCTCGGCTCGTACATCTCGATCGAGTTGAACACCGCTACCCCGGTGCGCGAATGGGGCGGGCAGAAGGTGTTCGTCATGATGGAGGACGACCCGCACCTGACCGAGCAGGGCTGGGAGTTCTTCCGGCCGCGTCAGGAGCAGTGGTACCTGGTCCGCTGACCGGATGCTATTCTTCAAGGATGGACCAGGCCAGTCGCGTGCTGCCGGCGGTGCTCGCCGCCGCGATCCGGCAGGCGCCCCTCACGCCAGAGAAGGTGGCGTTCGCCTGGCGCCAGACCGGCGGCGCCACCATCGCCCGCGCCACGACCGTGGCACTCACAGGCGGCGTGCTCACCGTGACCTGCCTCGATCCGCAGTGGGCGCGCGAGGTGCACCGCATTCGCCACGAGCTGCTGCGCCAGTTGGAGCGGTGGCTCGGCCCAGAGGTCGTCACCCGCATCGACGTGGCGGGTGGCGCCGAGATCCGCGGGCGGCGGCGACGCCGGCCCGCCACCGTCACGAGTGGAGCGTAGAACCGTCATGCAGGAAGCCGTCATCGTCAGCGCCGTGCGCATTCCCACCGGCAAGTTCCTCGGCACGTTGAAGGACCTGTCGGCCACCGACCTCGGCGCGCTGGTCGTGCGCGAGGCCGTGGCCCGCGCCGGCATCGA
>JANORI010000654.1:0-3903 GCA_031415235.1 Acidobacteriota bacterium
TGCTCGGCAACGTGATCGAACGCATCAGCGGGCAGACGCTGGCGCAGTTCATCGGCGAGCGCATCACGACGCCGCTCAAGATGGTGGACACGGCGTTCTTCCTGCCCGCCAGCAAGATCGACCGGTTCGCGGCCGTCTACGCCGCGGGCGAGAACGGCAGGATCACCAGGGCGCCGGACGGGCATCCCGGTCAGGGCACCTACACCAGCGGGCCGCAAGTGGCGTTCTCGGGCGGCGCCGGCCTGCTCTCGACCGCCACCGACTACGCGCGCGTCATGCAGATGATGCTGAACGGCGGCGAGCTCGAGAGTGTGCGGCTGCTGAGCCCCACGACCGTGAAGCTCATGACCTCGAACCACGTGGGCACGCTCTATCAGAACGGCGCCCTGGGTTGGGGACTGGGCTTCGAAGTGGTGGAACAGGCGGGCCGGGCGCCGCGCTACGGCGCCGCCGGAGAGTTCTCGTGGAGCGGGGCGTACCACACCACCTACTGGGCCGACCCGGCCGAGAAGCTCGTGGTCGTGTTCATGACGCAGCTGCTGCCGGCCGGTACCGCGAACCTCACCGGCCGGGTGCGCACGCTCGTGAACCAGGCCATCGTGGGTCCGCCGTCGGGCCTGCCCGCGCCGGCCACGACCTCGACGGCGAAGAAGGCCCCCGCGCGCACGGGCGGCCAGTGAACGGCATGCGCGACTGCGTCACGCGGTGCTGACGACGCCAGTCCCCGCCCTGACCACGGCGGCGTTTGCCGCGCTCGCTGTGGCCATGGTCGCGCTCTGGGCGCCGCGCGTGTCGCCGTCGCCGCGCGCCGGTGAGTGGTGGGTGCTGCCGTTTGCCGTCGCGTTGATGCTGGCTCAGAGCAGCGGCCTCGTCGACACGTGGGGCCTCGGCGTGCTGTTTGCCTTCGTCACGGCGTGCCGCCTGGCGCATCATGCGCCCGACGGCGCGCTGCGAGGCTTCGCGCTGGCCGTGACGCTCGCGATGAGCGCGGGCCTGCTCGCGCACGCGTTCCCGGGGTTTGCCAATCCGCGCGTGCTCGACGCCGTCGTCCTCAGCCCCGACTCGGTGCCCTACACGAAGTACCTGAACGTCGACAAAGGCGTGATGGGGCTCGTGCTGCTGGGTCTCGTGGCGCCCGCGCGCACGGCACGACCGTCGCGCCTTCCGGCGTCCGTGCTCGTGTGGCGCTTCGCGCTCGTCACCACGATCGTGATCGCTGCCACCATCACCGCCGGCTACGCCCGGTGGGATCCGAAGCTGCCGGCCTGGTGGCCGATGTGGACGGCGAGCATGGCGTTCCTCACCGCGCTGCCCGAAGAGGCCGTGTTCAGACACCTCGTGCAGGGCGGCCTGCAGCAGTGGCTCGGCGGAACGCTGCGCGCGCGGTGGATCGCCATGGCCGTGGGCGCCGCGCTGTTCGGCCTGGCGCATCTCGCCGGCGGATGGACCTATGTGGCACTCGCCACGCTGGCCGGCCTGGGCTACGGTTGGATCTACGCCGCCAGCGATTCCATCGCCATGTCGATCCTGGCGCACACCGGGGTCAACCTCGTGCACCTGCTGTTCTTCAGCTATCCAGCGCTGAAGGTGACGTCATGAGCCGCGCCACTGCACCGCGCACCCCGCGGATCCCAAGTGCCGCGTTCGCCGTCGTGGCGGAGGTGGGGCTGACCCTGCCAGGTGTCGTGGTCGCCACGAAGTACGACGGGTCGCCTCTGTTGAAGCTCGGTGGATGCTTCATGGCCGGCCTTGCGACGCACGCAACGGCGGAGCCCGACACGCTCGTGGTGCGGATCAGCCCGGACGACCGCGCGTTGCTCATCGCCGACGCGCCAGACACCTACTACGTGACGGACTACCACCTGAAGCACCCGGTCGTGCTCGTGCGGTTGTCGCGCATCGATCGAGACGCCCTTCGCGACATCCTCACGGTGTCGTGGCGGCTCACCACTGCGAAGTCGCGACGCGCTACTTCTTCGCTTCGGGGTTCCAGTTCTGGATGAGCGTGATCGGCGCGGCGGCGCTGTCGAGTTCCGTGTTGATGAGGAATCGCCCGTCCGGTGCGACGTCGTACTGCCGATTCTGCTGCGCGTCGCCGCCGCCGCCGTAGATCTGCGTGGGAAAGAGCATCACGGGGGCGCCTGGCACGAACGAGGTGGACGAGACGCTGATGGACGCCGCCATCATCGCGCCTGCGGGATTCAGGAAGTACAGCTCCTTGCCGTCGTGCCGCCAGGCCGGCATGATGCCGCCCGCCGTGGACACTTGCCATTGGCCCTCGCCCGCCCGTGGCGCTGTCATCCGGGAATCCTCTGTCGAGGCGCCACCCGAGGGCGCGATGAATGGCCGGACGTAGATCTCCGGTCGCCCCGATTCATCGGACTGGTAGGCGACCCACCGGCCGTCGGGCGAGAACATGCCGTAGAGCTCCAGAAATGGGGTTTGCAGGAAGACCGACGGCCTGCGATCGCCTGACGTCGGCACGACCCAGAGGTCGGCATTCGTCTGCAGATCATTGCTGATGTACATGAGGAAGCGACCATCCGCCGACCAACTGCTGGCGGTGGCGGGTCGCGCAGAGGTTACGAGCGCTGTCTCCGCGCCCCCGCCATCAGCGGGCTTCTGATAGAGGCCCCGCGCGCCCGCCCTGGTCGAGGAGAACACGATCCGCGTGCCATCGGCCGACCATGACGGAAAGCTGTCGGGCGCGGCATCGAAGGTGAATCGACTCGGCCGGTTGCCGTCGACGAGCCAGATGTCGGTGTTGTTCTGCACCGTGCGGCTCACGGCCACCCGTCTGCCATCCGGAGACACACGGGGGCTGCTGAGATTGTTGCCGTCCGGCTCGCCGATGGTGCCTTTCACCGCACCCGATCGGTCGACCCACGTCATCTGCCGCCGGCGGTCCCCACCCTGCCGATACGCCACCAGTCCGGTTGTCGACACCGACGGCGCAGTCCGGGCGTTCGTCGCCAGACCCTCAGCCAATGTCACGGGATCGCCCGTGAGTACGCCGTTCTCCACGTCGAGCCGCCGGGCCACCAGTGCTCCCGCTCGCACCCACAACAACCAACCGTCCTTGCCGGAGTCTGCGGCAGGCACGAAACGGGCTGCGCTGGCGACGGGCGTCAGTCGCGTCGGCGCGGTGCCGTCACGCGCGGTCAGGTAGATCCCCGCGGTGTCCGGCGTGCCAGTCGCCGTGAACAACAGCCGTGTGCCGCCGGGCAAAAAGAAAGGATGGCCGTGGCCAGTCTGTCCGGGCAAAAGCGTCGTCGCTGGCGCCGAGACTCCGCCGGCCACCGACACCCTGGTCAGTGCAGAGGAGGGCGTCTCGGCAATCACGATCGACCCGTCGGTGCCCCAGGCAGCGGTCGAACTACCGGTGCCAAGAACCGGCGCCAGGATCTCCGGTGGGCCTCCGCCAAGGTCGAGACGTCTGACCGCATTCGCCATGAAGAACCCGATGGACCGGCTGTCGGGCGACCAGAACGGCGCCCTAGCGCCGTCGGTGCCTGCGAGCGGTTCCGCCGTCGTGCCAGACAGCGATCGCAGCCACAAACGAGGGGCGCCGTCCCCTGACGCCACGAACACGATCTGCCGGCCATCGGGTGACAGGGCGAAGGACGCGGGATCGTCGGTGGCGGGCGTGACGATATCCACGCGGGTCTCGGGCGGCACCGGCGGCGGCGTTTCGCGCAGATGCCGCAGGGCGGGAAGCGCCATCGCGGCAATCACCGCTGCCGCCACGCCGAGTGCGGCAAACGGCCAGGCGCGCCGCGGCGACGCCGCGATGATGCCGGTCGGGCTGACAGATTCCGATTCGTGCGCTCCAGAGAGCACCAGCCGCGCATCGCCCATGTCGCGCAACCGCTGCTTCGGATCCTTGACCAGACACTGCGCCAG
>JANORI010000655.1:0-7001 GCA_031415235.1 Acidobacteriota bacterium
GCGACCTTGTGGCCCTTGCCGACTTCGGACAGCACGTTTTCGGCCGGCACTCTTACGTCTTGGAAGATCAGCGCCGTCGTCGACGAGCCGTGCAGGCCCATCTTGTGCTCTTCCTTGCCGCTCTTGACACCCATGCCGCGCTCGACCAGCAGCGCGGTGAACTGATCGCCGTCCACCTTGCAGAAGACCACGAACAGGTCGGCGAAGCCGCCGTTGGTGATCCACATCTTCTCGCCGTTCAGCAGGAAGCTGCCGTCGGCCTGGCGCGTCGCCTTGCTCCGCGCGCCGAGCGCATCGGAGCCCGATCCCGATTCGCTCAGCCCGTAGGCCCCAAGCACCTCGCCCGACAGCACGAAGCTGCCGTCTGGTTGCCGCATGGCCCTGGCCTTGGCGCCGAGCGCGTCGGAGCCTGAGCCCGACTCGCTGAGGCAGTAGGCACCCGCCAGGTCGCCCGCCACGAGCGCGGGCAGGTACTTCTTCTTCTGCGCCTCGGTGCCAAACATGACGATCGGCAGGATCGTGAGGTTGGCTTGCGCGCCGAAGGTCGCGGCAAACGACGAGTTGCTGGCCACCTGCTCGCTCACGATCAGCGTGGCTACCTTGTCGAGATCCACGCCGCCGTAGGCCTCGGGCACGTTGGTGCCGAGCAGGCCAAGCGCGCCGCACTTCTGCAGCAGCGCGCGATTGAGCGCCCAGTCCTTCTGCTCGAGGCGGTCGAGTACGGGCAGCACCTCGCCGGTCATGAACTCCGAGGCCGATTGTTCGATCATCCGATGTTCGTCGGTGATGCGCTCCCGCGTCATGACCGCGGCCGGATCGGTCTCGACGATCAGCCACTCGCCGCCGCGTGTGTGGGGTGCCGCTGCTGGTGCCGCCATCTGCGTTCTCCTGTTCTTCCGTGTCCCTGCTAGCCACGAGCAGCCAGCCGCTAGCACCTGGCCGCCAGCCCGGCGAGCGCGTCCCTGGTCACACGAGCCGCTCGAAGATCCCCGCTGCGCCCATGCCCCCGCCCACGCACATCGTGACCAGGCCGTAACGGGCGTTCCGCCGCCGCAACTCGTACACCAGCGAGGTCGTCATGCGCGCGCCCGTGCAGCCGAGAGGGTGGCCGAGCGAGATGGCGCCGCCATTCACGTTGAGGCGGTCGGCCGGAATCGCCAGCTCGAGCTGGCAGGCCAGGACCTGCGCGGCAAACGCCTCGTTGAACTCCACCAGGTCGATGTCCGAGAGCTGCAGCCCGGCCTGTGCGAGCGCCTTGCGCACGGCAGGCACCGGGCCGAGCCCGAAGAGTTCTGGCGCCACGCCGGCCGTGGCGTAGGTCACGAAACGGGCGAGCGGCGTGAGGCCGTGCTCGCGCGCGTATTCCGCCGACACCAGCACCACGGCCGCGGCGCCGTCGCTCGTCTGCGACGAGTTGCCGGCCGTGACCGTGCCGGTGGCGTGGAAGGCGGGCGCCAGGGCGGCGAGCGCCGCCGCCGAGGTCTCGCGCCGGGGACCTTCGTCGGTGTCGATGATGGCGGTGCGGGTGGACGGCGCGCCGGCGGCAGCGGCCACGCTGCGCACCGGCACCGGGACGATCTCGTCTCTGAAGCGCCCGGCGTCGATGGCGGCCAGCGCCCGCGTATGCGACTGCAGCGCGAACGCATCCTGCGCCTCGCGCGAGATCTGCGACGCCCGCGCGTGGTTCTCGGCCACCAGGCCCGTGCTGAGATACACGTCGGGGTAGGTCTCGACCAGCGATGGATTGGGCGCCACCGTGTGTCCACCCATCGGGATGAGGCTCATCGACTCGGTGCCGCCGGCCACGACCACGCGCGCCTCGCCGAGCCGGATGCGACCTGCGCCGTAGGCGATGGCCTGCAGACCCGAGGCGCAGAACCGGTTGACCGTCACGGCCGACGCCGTCACGGGCAGGCCCGCGCGCAGGCTGGCGATACGGGCCACGTTGAGCCCCTGTTCGGCTTCCGGCATGGCGCAGCCGAGCACCACGTCGTCCACGTCGCCCGGGGCGACCTGGCTTGCGCGTGCCATCGCCTCGCGAATCACCAGGGCGGCCAGTTCGTCGGGGCGCGTGAAGCGCAGCCCGCCCCTGGACGCTTTGCCGACCGGTGTGCGTACCGCGCTTACGATTACGGCATCGTGCATCTCAGCCCTGCCAATCTGCCAGGAGTGCTTCGACGGCATCGCCCACGAGCGACGTCTTGCCCTCGAACAGGTGGTTTGCGTGTTCGATCCACGTCAGTTCCTTCGGCTCTGGCAGCGTCGAATAGAACTGGCGGACGTCCTTGGCCGAGATGAGCTCGTCGTCCTCGCCGTGCACGATGAACGTCGGCTTCCCCGACGCTCTCAACTCCGAGAAGTCGTGGCGGTCCACCGTCGCGGCGACGAGCAGGACGAGCGAGACGCGCGGGTCGGTGGCCCCGACCGACGCGGCGATCCAGGAACCGAACGACATGCCCGCCGTCCAGATGGGCAGACCGGGATAGCGCGCTGCCGCGAAATCCAGGGCCGCGCGGAAGTCGTCTTTCTCTCCAGGACCGGCATCGAACGTACCGGCGCTGAGGCCTACGCCTCGGAAGTTGAAGCGCAACGCGGCGACGCCCACGCGGGTGAGGGCCTTGGCCGTCTGATACAGCGCCTTGGTGTGCATGGTGCCGCCGTGCAATGGATGCGGATGTCCGCACACCGCGACGGCGCGCGCGGGTCCGCCTGGCAGGTCGAGCCTGGCTTCGAGCCGACCGGCTGGTCCGGCAATCTCCCTAAGGAACTCGGTCGGCACGAAGGCTCCTCGCAGTGTGAATCATGAAGTTCTCGACGAGCCGGGCAAACTCTCCCGCTTTGGTCACGGTGCCGGCATGTCCGGTGTTCGCCATGGTGGCCACGCGCGCATGCGGGAGCCACTCGCGATACCGCAGCGTGTCTTCGGGCGGGATGACGCGTTCGAGTCCCGGTTCGCCGGTCACGATGAGGGCCGGCACGTCGATGGTGTGATCCAGCGAGAACCGGCCGGAGGAGAGCCAACGCATGCGGCGCAGCATCCGCGATGACGAGGCCGGGGCCCCAGCGATGCGCAGACCGTGGTCCACGACGAACTGCCACCGGTCACGGCCTGCAGGCAATGCGGCCTTCAGTTCGGGATACGCGCGCATGGGCGCGCCGAGCCAGAAGGCCGGCGCCATCAGCCGTGGTGCGCGCAGGTAGCGCTGCGCGCGCGCGGGCAGCGTCCAGCCTGGCGGCGGCGCCGACGCCAGCACCAGGCCGGCGATCGAACCAGGATGTCTGGCGGCATACTCGGCGGCAATCAGCCCGCCGTACGAGATGCCCACCAGCACCGGCCGCTCGGCGCCGGTGGCGCGCAGAACGTCGTCGAGTTGCGTGAGGTAGTTCTCGAAGCCGGCGGCGTCGGTCCAGGCAAACCCGCTCGTGGGTTCGTCGCACAGCGAAAACGTGATGGCGCGTCCCAACGTCGCAAGCGCGTTGACCGTGGCCAGACCCCACTCGTAGCGGCCCTGGATGCCGGGCACGACCACGATGGGTGGTCCCTGGCCGCGCTGGAGGATGGTCGGCATCAGTTCCTCAGCGGCTTGCCGGTCTCGAGTGTGTGCTGGATGCGCGCCAGCGTCTTCGGCTCGCCGAGCAGACGCAGGAACGCCTCACGTTCCAGATCGAGCAGGTGCTGCTCGCTCACCGTCGTGGCGTGGGGCAGGTCGCCTCCCGCGAACACGTGGGCCAGCGCCATGCCGATGGTGCGGTCGTGGTCGGTGGCCCGTCCGGCACGCCATGCCAGGTGCACGCCCAGCTTCAGGGCCGCCCCCAACGACTCGCCGCCCACCGGAATTGCCATTCGCAGCTGGGGCGCCCGGTATCCTTCGCCCGCTCGCTGCAGGGCTTTCGCTTTGGCATCGGCGATCAGGCGCTCGCGGTTCATCGAGAAGGTGTCGAGTGGCGAGAGATAGCCGAGACGCGCGGCATCGGGGCCGCTCGCCGACACCTTCGCCAGCGCCACCGTCTCGAAGGCCGGCTGCACGAAGGGCAGGGGATCGGCCGCTGCCGAGGACCTGCGCGTCATGGCGCGTGCCACCATCTCTTTGGTGCCACCTCCTGCGGGAATGAGCCCAACGCCCACTTCCACGAGGCCCATGAACGTGTCGCCGGCCGCGTGCACGCGATCGGCGTGCAGCGCGATCTCGCAGGCGCCGCCGAGCGCAAGTCCAGCGGGTGCCACCACGACCGGCACCCCGCTGAGGCGAAGAGCCATCACCGCCCGCTGGAACGCGCGCACCATCAGGTCCAGCTCGTCCCAGTTGCCTTCCTGCGCCTCGAGCAGCACGAGCAGCAGATTGGCGCCGGCTGAGAAGTTCGGCGCTTCGTTGCCGATGACCAACGCGCGGAAGTTCTTTTCGGCTTCGGCGACGCCCGCCTGCAGCATGGCGACGGCGTCCCCGCCGATGCTGTTCATCTTCGAGTGGAACTGCACGGCCAGCACGTCGTCGCCGAGGTCCACGAGGCTGGCGCCGGCATTCCGTTTCACGACCTTCGTCTGCGCGGCCGCGCTCGTGAGGATCAGCAACCCGGGGCCGGCCGGCGGCAGCGCGCCCTCGCGCAGCCGGTTCTGTCCAGCGGCCAGGGCCACTGCGATCAGGGGTGGCACCCGCCTTCGTTCCTCTGGAACTTCGGCGAGGCTGGCGCCGCGCAACCCCGTATCGTCGGCGAGGCCGGCGTCGAGCACCTCGCGGAGGCCAATTGCGTCGAGCAGCTCGAACGGGCCGTGTTCCCAGCCAAAGCCCCACCGCATCACGCGGTCGACATCGTCGGCCGAATAAGCGATCTCGAGCGCGACTCGGGCGGCGTAGAGCAGTGTCGGCGCCAGTGTCTCTCGCAGAAACTGGCCCACGCGGTCCTGACCCAGGAACAGCGTTCGCACGCGCACGCCGAGGTCGTCGATGGCGGCGGCGCCTTCGATCGACGCAAACGTGGGCCGTTGCTGCCGCTCGTACTCGAAGGTGGCCGGGTTCAGCGTGAACACCGTGGACGCGCCCGACGGGTCCTTGCGCCGCTGGTAGAAGCCCTTGCCCGACTTCTCTCCGAGCGCACCAGCCGCGATCAGGCGCTGCAGCAGCGGAGAGGGCGCAAACCATGCGCGGTCGGCCTCGTGGGGCAGGCGTTCCTCGAGGTTGCGCATCACGTGCGCGAGCACGTCGAGTCCCGCGATGTCCATCGTGCGGAACGTGGCCGAGCCCGGTCGGCCAATCGCGCTGCCAGTGATCGCGTCCACCTCGTCGATGGTGAACCGCCCAGCCTCCACGGCACGCAGCGTGGCCGCCACGCCGTACAGCGCCAGGTGATTCCCGATGAAATTGGGTGTGTCCTTCGCGACGACCACGCCCTTGCCGAGCACGCGATCGCCGAAGGCCGCCACGGCGTCTACGACCGCCGGATCGGTGTCGGGCGTGGGGATGAGCTCGAGCAGGTGCAGATAGCGTGGCGGATTGAAGAAATGCGTGCCGAGCCAGCGCCGGCGCAGGTCGAGCGGCCAGCCCTCGCTGATGGCGCCCACCGGAATGCCGGAGGTGTTGGTGGTCAGCACCGCATGCGGCGCGCAGTGCGCGGCCACCCGCGCCAGCAGGTCGCGCTTCACGTCCAACCGCTCGACGACGGCCTCCATGACCCAGTCCACCGCGGCCAGCGCACCCAGATCCTCGTCGAAGCTGCCGGTGCGCACGAGCCGCCAGCCCTCGGAGGTAAACTGCGGATCGGGCTTCAACTTGCGCGCGCGCTCCAGGCCCTGGCGGGCCGCTTCGCGGGTTACGTCGAGCAGCAGCGACGGCACCCCGGCGTTGGCGAAGTGCAGCGCGATCTGGGCGCCCATCGTGCCGGCCCCGAGAATGCCCACCGAGCGGATGTTCATGCGCTGTCTCCCACGCGTCGCGGACGGCTGCCGACGCCGTTCAGGAAGAGGTCGATGACGGTGTCGGCATCGTCTTCGAGCGGATAGGTGCGGTGGCTCAGCATCCAGTTGGTGGCCATCTCATCGAGGGCCCCGAACAGGATCTTTGCGGCGGTCGTGGCGCTGACGTCGCCACGGAAGAGCCCGGCCGCCTGGCCGGCCTCGACGGCCTCGCGAATGATGCCGAGGTACTCGCGCAGGTAGCTCGACGAAAACCGTTCCATGAACTTCGTGGACTGCCGCAGCTCGACCTGGAACACGACGGCGAGATCGCGATCGCGGCCCAGTCGCTCGAGGTGCAGGCGGGCGATGCGGCTGAGCCGGTCCCGCGGATCGACCGTACCGGCAAGCGCCAAGCGGCCTTCGGCAATCGCCTCCTTCATCGTGCGTTCGAAGAGCGACACGAGCAGGTCGTCCTTGCTACGGAAGTAGAGATATACGGTGCCGGCCGCCACGCCCGCTACCCTGGCCACGTCGGCCACCTGCGCGCCGAAGAAGCCGCGTTGCGCGAATACCTGCGTGGCGGCGCGCAGGATGGCGTCGCGCTTGTCCACGACCATGGGGCGCGCGTCATCATCGGGGCGTTTCGAGACCATGGCGGATGTTGTTCGCTTCATGAATGAACGTTCATTCATTGTCTGGTTCCGCCGGGTGTTTGTCAACTACCGGCCTTCGGGCAAGACGCGATGCCGGGCATCGGCTTGCGCGGCCCGACTCTCTCGCAAGAGCGCGCCTTGGCCCCGACGCTATAATCGCCGCGCATGCGTGACCTGTCTCGTTTGCGCACCCCGGCGTGGCGGCGCGCGGCAGCCGTGCTGGTCCTCGTGTCGTCGGCCGTCGCATGCGGCGGCGGTTTGCCCTCGACTCCAGCCACGCCGGCCTTTCGCGACCGGCTGATCTTTGCGGCCGCGGCCGACGCCACCACGCTCGATCCGCACAACACCACCGACACCGAATCCGACCAGGCCACCATGATGGTCTACGAGCCGCTCATCGCCTTTGACGACGCGATGAAGATCGTGCCCCGGCTGGCCGAGCGCTGGAACGTCGAGCC
>JANORI010000656.1:0-1954 GCA_031415235.1 Acidobacteriota bacterium
CGCCGAGCCGTACGTTGCGCGGGATGACGGTGGTGTACACCTTCTCTTTGAAGAAATCGCGCACGTCGCGCGCCACCTGTTGGCCAAGGTTGGTGCGTTCGTCGTACATGGTGAGCAGCACGCCCTCGATGTCGAGCGTGGGGTTGTAGGCCGCGCGCACGCGGCGCATCGTGCCCACGAGGTCGGCCAGGCCTTCGAGCGCGAAGAACTCGCAGTGCAAGGGAATGAGCACGCGGTCGGCGGCCACGAGGCCGTTCAGCGTGAGCAGGCCCAGCGACGGCGGACAATCAATCACGACGTACGCGAAGCGATCGCGCAGCGCGTCGATGAGATGCTTCAGGCGGCGCTCGCGGTCGGGTAGTGCGATGAGTTCGATCTCCGCCCCCGTGAGGTCACGCGTGGCCGGAATGAGCGAGAGCTTGTCGACGCTGGAGGCCATCACGTAGCCCGCGGCGTTGCCCTGCGGGTCGTCGGTGAGCGCGTGGTAGACCGTGACGCCGCCAATGGCGTGCTGCTTCATGCCCAATCCGCTGGTGGCGTTGCCTTGCGGGTCGATGTCGACGAGCAGCGTGGGGTGTCCGGCCAGCGCGAGTGCGGCAGCGAGGTTGATCGCCGTCGTGGTCTTGCCGACGCCGCCCTTCTGATTGGTGACGGCGATGACCCGCGCTAGGTTAGGCATATGACCAAAACATGACAATTAATCGCAATGAAGAGCGTACCTGGACCTGTGGGATGCCGTCAAGGACAACACAGAGTGGTCCGGCCTTTGAGCGATGTTTCACGTGGAACGTTGGCCGAGACGCTGCTTCTGGAATACCACGAGACGGCTCTGATTCTCAGGAATCAAGATGTGTACGCCACGCGGCTTGAACGGAGGAGGAGGCGCCGGAACGACATCCTCACCAGAGGTGAAATTGAGCAGGAATCCTGAAGGCCTAAGAAACGCTTGAATGCCCAGTAGTGTGGCCTGGTCGATCTTCACGGCGCGCACCGTGACGACATCTATGGATTCATGCAGGTCCGGCCGTGCCAGCAGCTCCTCGAAACGAGACGTCTCGACGTGGGTAACGTCAAGGCCGAGCAGGCGGGACACCTGTCGGAGGAACACGGACTTCCGCACCTTGACTTCAACCATGGTGAGGGCCAGGTCTGGCCGGCACAACTTGATGGGCACGGCCGGGGATCCGCCGCCTGAGCCGATGTCGAGCAGTGACTTCGCGGACGCGGGAATGTACTTCGCCGCCACGGCTGGCTCGATCAGGAGCCTATCCACCGCGTCGTCAGAGCCATCGCCGTCGAGAGACAGCGCGGTCAGGTTGATCTTGCGGTTCCAGCGCGCGAGTTCGGCAAAGTACGCTTCAAGTCCAGCGAGCACGGTCTCCGGAAGGTCGAGTCCCACTGCCCTGGCCCGGCGGACGATGCGCTCGTGAAGCCGCCTGGCGCTCACCGGCTAGGCCCCGCAAGTTCGGTGTTGCGCTGGGCCGCTCGAGACAAGCGGGCACTCAACAGCATCACGGCTGCCGGCGTGAGACCAGGAATCCGTCGCACCTGTCCCAGTGTGGCTGGACGCACTTCTTCGAGGCGCTGCACCACCTCCGTGGAGAAGCCGGGAAGGCCGCTATAACAGAAATCCTCAGGAATTCGTTGATGTTCGGCGTGGGCCAAGCGGCGAACGGAGGCGTCCTGACGCCTCAGGTAACCGGCGTACTTCACCTCCGTCTCGAGCGTGGTGAAGTCCACATCCGGGCGGACCGACGGCGTCAGGGGAATTCCCGCCTGGCGAAGCGATTCAAGCGTGACCGATTGGGTCTTCAGCGCATCGATGGCGAGCACACGGCTGGTCGACGGCATCACGAACGTGGTGGTCTGCAGCCGTCGCGTGTTCTCTTCAAGACGCCCCCGCCGGCTCAAGAAAGTTTCCCAGCGCTGATCGTCCACCACGCCCGCCCTTCGG
>JANORI010000657.1:0-1650 GCA_031415235.1 Acidobacteriota bacterium
CACGCAGGAAGATCACGTGCGGCTCGTGCTCGGCCCCTTCATGGACGGCCGCTCGGGCTACGTCTTTGCCCTGAACCCCAGCGGCGCCCGCTACGACGGCATCATCAACCCCGGGGGCGAGAACGACAGCGCCGAGTGGGATGGCATCTGGGACGCGGCGACCACGCGTCGCGACGGCGGCTGGAGCGCGGAGGTGTGGATTCCCTTCCTCACCTTGAGCTTCAAGCCCGGCTTGGACACGTGGCACTTCAACGTGCAGCGGCGGATTCAGGGCCTGCTCGAAACCGACCGCTGGGCATCGGCGGGGCGGCAGTACCAGGTCACGCAGACGAGCCGTGCCGGCCTGCTCACGAACCTTCCGGCGATCGACCTCGGCCGGGGCCTCAGCGTGAGGCCCGCGGTCAGGGCCGGCGCCGGCGTGCCGTCGCCATCGGCCGATGTCGACGCCGAGTTCCGCGGCAGCCTCGATGTCACCCAGCGGCTCGGCGCCAACCTGCTCGCCTCGGCCACCGTGAATACGGACTTCGCCGAAACCGAGGTCGACACGCGACGCACGAACCTGACGCGCTTTCCCGTGTTCTTCCCGGAGAAGCGGACCTTCTTCCTGGAGGGCGATGACATCTTCGCATTCGGACTCGGGCTCGACCAGGATGTGCTGCCGTATTTCAGCCGTCGCATCGGCCTCGTGGCTGGCTCAGAGGTGCCGATCCTCGCCGGCGGCAAGGTGAACGGACGCATTGGGAACACGAACGTGGGCGCGCTCGTGGTCGGCACCAACGATCGCACCGGCGTCGTCGATGACGAGGCGATGCTGGTCGTGGCGCGCGTGAAGCAGAACCTGTGGCGCGAGTCGTGGGTGGGAGCCATGGCCACCGTGGGCGACCCGCTGGGCCGCGCTGGGCGCTGGCTCGTCGGCGGCGACTTCACGTATGCGACGTCGCGTCTGCGCGGCGACAAGAACTTCCTGGTCGGCGTGTGGGGACTGGCCACCGACCGGCACGCGGGCGCCGATGCGTCGTCCTACGGCGTGAAGGTGGATTACCCCAACGACAAGTGGGACATCGCGCTCAACTACAAGCGCATCGGCCGCCACTTCGCGCCCGCGCTCGGGTTCGTGCCGCGCCCCGCGGTGCAGCTCTTCAGCCTCGGCATCGACAACCGCACGCGCATCGCCCGCGGGCCGTTCCAACAACTCGTGCACGAGTTCCGCCCCTTCGTGGCCACTGACCTGGCCGGACGGTGGGAGAGCTATCGCGTGTTCTTCGCGCCGATCAACTGGCGCTTCCGCAGCGGCGACCGCTTCGAGGTCAACGTGAACCCGGTGGGGGAGCGCCTGGTGGCGCCGTTCGAGGTGTCGCGCGGCGTGGCGATCGCGCCTGGCCGCTATCACTGGACGCAGTACCGGCTCGAGGTGGGCACGGCGCAAAAGCGGCGGCTCTACACGCAGGTCACCTGGTGGTTCGGCGGGTTCTACGACGGCTCGATCGATCAAGTGATCTGGACGGGCGCCTGGAATCCCGCGGCGCTCCTCACGGTCGAGTTCACCGGTGAACGGAACATGGGGCGGCTCCCGTCGGGTGACTTCACTCAGACCCTGCTGGGGAACCGTCTCAGACTCAACGTGTCGCCTGACTTGTCGGTCTCGAGCTA
>JANORI010000658.1:0-3380 GCA_031415235.1 Acidobacteriota bacterium
CGCGCGCGGCCCGCGCGTTCACGTTGGCTCCCTTCAGAAGCAACTGCTCGACGACCTCGGCACTGCCCGATCGCGAGGCCACCATGAGTGGCGTCTCACCGAGCAGCAACGCCCGGTTGGGATCCGCGCCCGCCTGCAACAGGACCCTGACGAGTGGCGCGCTGCCGTTCTGGCTGGCAATCCACAGCGGCGTCGCGCCCAGATCGTTGGCCGCGTTCACGTTGGCGCCGGCGCGAACGAGCAGGCCCGCGCTGTCGAGGTCGTCCCGGTGGCTGGCCCAATGCAACGCGGTCGTGCCGTCGCCGTCGGCCGCGGTGACGTCGGCGCGCTGCTCGACCAGCGCGCGCAGGGCGGCGCGGTCACCGCTCTTCGCTGCAGCCAGCAGGGGCGGACGGTCCGCGCCCGCGGCTGCGCTCGCGGCCGTGCTGGCGCCGGTGACGAGCAGCAGCAACAGCGCCGTCCGCATCACAGGGACACCGCGTCGAGCGGCAGCTTGCCCGTACTGCCGCCGAGGCGCTCGACCGGCACGTCCATCTTGTCCATGAGCGTGACCAGCAGGTTGGCCATCGAGGGCGCGCCGGTATAGGCGATGTGACGGCCGCTCGGGAGACGTCCGGCGCCACCACCCATCAGGAGAATCGGCAGGTTGTCGCCCGAGTGACGGTTGCTGTTCGAGATGCCCGACCCGTAGAGGATGGTCGTGTTGTCGAGCAGCGAGCCATCCCCGTCAGGCGTCGCGCGCAGCCGGGCCAGGTACTTCGCGAAGAGCTCCGTGTGATACCGGTTGATCTTCGACATCCGGGCCACCAGATCGGGCACGTCGCCGTGATGCGACAGCGGGTGGTGCGCCTCGGGCACGCCGATCTGCGGATAGGGGCGGGCGCTCTGTTCCTTGCTGATCATGAACGAGATGACGCGCGTGAGGTCCGACTGGAACGCCAGCACCTGCAGGTCCAGCATCAGCGCCAGGTGGTCCTCGAAGGCCGGCGGGACGCCCTGTGGCATTGCCATCGCCGGCAAGTCGAGGTCGCGCTGCTCTTCGGCGCGCTGAATGCGGCGCTCGACGTCGCGCACCGACTCGGCGTACTCGTTCACCTTGACCTGGTCCTGCGCGCCAAGCGACTGCCTGAGAGTGGCCAACTTGTCGTTGATCGAATCCAGAATGCTCTTGTGTTGCCGCAACCGCGCTTCCCGCGCCGCGCGGTCCGTGCTGCCGCTGTCGCCAAAGAGCTTCTCGAAGACCGCGCGCGGGTTGAACTCCATCGGCAGCGGCTGCGTGGGGCTGCGCCACGACAGCGTGTGGGTATAGACGCAGCTGAGATTGCCGGTGCAGGCGCCGGCGTTGTTGGGCGGGTCCATCGCCAGCTCGAGCGAGGCCACCTGCGTGTCGCGCGCGAAGTGCCGCGCGAGCAGCTGATCCATCGACACGTCGGCGACGATCTCGACCTCGTTTCGGCCGCCGCGCACCGTGCCGGTCAGGAACGAACCGGAGGCGCCGGCGTGGATGTAGTTCCAGTTGGCCTTCAGCCCCGACAGCACGAGCATCTGGTCGCGGAACGGCGCGAGCGGCTCGAGAATCGGCGGCAGCTCGAAGGCCGCGCCCTCGGTCTTCGGCAACCAGTACTCCATCGCCATGCCGTTCGGGACGTAAAACGTCTGGAACCGGTGGACCCGTGGCGCCGCGGCGCGCGCAAGGGCCGGCGTCATCGCCTCCAGCAGCGGCAGACCCATCGTGGCACCCAGGCCTCGCAACACAGTGCGCCGAGGCAACGACTTCGCGGTGAGAAAGGTCATAGGGATCCCCGCATCAGAAACGTCGGACTGTTCACGATTCCCAGAATCAGCGCCGACCAGCGATAGTCGCGCGCGGCCGCCGCGCGCACGATCTGCCGCACGGCCGGCCGGTCGTAGTACTCGAGCCGGCGGCCCAGCGCGTAGGCCAGAAGCTTTTCGGTCACGGTGGTCGGAAACTGGTCGGGCCGTTCGAGCAGGAGCGCTCGCAGACCGGCGAGGCCCTCAACCGGCGCGCCGCTCACGGTCGTGCCCGTGGCATCCACCGGCTGGCCCGACTCGTCGATGGTCCGCCATCCGCCAATCGCATCGAAGTGTTCGAGTGCAAAGCCCGGAGGGTCGATCACCGAGTGGCAGCTGGCACACACCGGATTGGTCCGATGTTGCGCCAGCCGCTCACGAATGGTCGGCGGCACGGTGCCCGGCCTGATCTCGGGCAGCGTCGTGTTCACGTCGGCTGGAGGCGGGGGCACGGAGACGCCGAAGATGTTGTCGAGCAGCCATTTGCCGCGCAGCACCGGCGAGGTCCGGTCGGGATACGACGTCGTCGCCAGCAGCGCGCCGTGCGCCAGCAGTCCGCCGCGCTGAGCCGGATTCGGAAGACTGACGCGACGGAAGCGGGTGCCGTAGATCCCCGGGATGCCGTAGTGGCGCGCCAGCCGCTCGTTGACAAACGTGTAGTCGGCGCGCAGCAGGTCCGACACGCTGCGATCGTCGCGCAGGGTGTCGGCGATGAAGAGCCTGGTTTCCTGACTGAAGGCGTCCAGCAGGTTGTCATCGAAGTCCGGGTAGACGTCGGGATGCACGACGACTTCGCTGAGTCGGCGCAGATTGAGCCACTGCGCCGCAAAGTCGTCCACGAAGGCGGACGTGGCGCGCGAATCGGCCAGCATGCGCCGCACCTGCCCGGCAAGAACGGCCGGCCTCGACAACTCGCCGCGCTCGGCCAGATCCAGCAGGCGCTCGTCGGGAATACTGCTCCAGAGGAAGAACGACAGCCGTGACGCAAGTTCGAGGTCGCTCAGGCGTCTCACGGGCGGCGGGGGTCTGCTGGATCCGGCGGGCGGATCCTTCTGCACCCGCAGCAGAAAATCCGGATCGACCAGCATCCGTTCGAGCGCAAACTGAATCCCCGCGTCGAAACGTCCGCCGTCACGACGGCCGCTCGCGAAGAACCCGAGTAGTGTCTGCACATCGCCTGGCGTGATCGGCCGCCGGTAGGCCAGTCGAGCCATCCGCGACAGGATCGTCGTGGCGCAGGCGGCCTCGGTGTGCCGGGCCGCACCGGTCGACGCGTCTGGCTGACAGACGAAGATCGCGCGCCGGCTGGGCGTGGCCGTGACCGTGCCGGCGGCGCGGTACGGTCCGCCCACCTGCACCGATCCCACCGCCGCATAGCCCATGTAGATCTGGTCGTTGGTCAGCACCCGGCCTCGTTGCTGCGGTTGAGGCAGGCCTTCCGGTTCCCACAGCTCGCGTACGAACGACACGCTCACGACGCGCGGGCCGGCCAGGACCGGCACGCGCACCTCGAGGCCCGAATCGCCGGTCAACTGCATGTACGTCTCCCATTCGGGAGACCCGGCGAA
>JANORI010000659.1:0-1717 GCA_031415235.1 Acidobacteriota bacterium
CACATCGAAGGCCAGCAGCGGGTCGGCCGCGATCAGCAGGCCGGCGGTCAGGGCCAGCACGTTCATGGCCGCGCCGCGCTGGTCCAGCATCTGCGCCGCCATGCCGACCAGGGCCATGCCGGTGGCTCGCAACACCGAAGCGCCGCCGCCCACCACCGTGGCGTAGGCCAGGAGCACCACCGCAGCCCCTGCCAGCCCGTGGCGGCGTCGGCGCGTAAGCACACGGGCAATCCCCAGCACGACGACCGTGAAGACCGCGATGTTGCCGCCCGAGATGGCAATCACGTGATACGTGCCGGCGCGCTGCAACCGCTGCTGCAGCTCTCGGTCGAGGCCCGCGCGGTCGCCGACGAGTACGGCTGCGCCGATGGCGGCGGCTTCACCGGCGTTGGGACCCGCTGCCCGGCGCATCGCTGACCGGGCCCGGGCGCGCACGGCGGCTGCGGCTTCGTTCATCACAGACCCTCGCGCCACCAGTTCCACGAGCAGGGCGCTCTTCACCGAGGCCACGAGCGCCGCGCGCCGGCGTACCAGGTCGGCGCGCACGTCGGGGGCGCCAACATTGCGGAACGATCGCGGCACCCGTACCGTCCCCGTGAATCGCACCCGCCTGCCCGCGCGCCACTCCGGCAGGCGCGCCATCGCCAGGTCTCCGGTGACGGAGACGACGACGGCGCCTGCGGCCACCAGCGGACAGGCGCATGGGCCCGCCCACACGCGCGCCACACGCACGCGCAGCAGCACGCTGCGACCGGCCGGTGTCGCATCGGCCGTGAGCGTGCCCTCGAGACGCACGGTGGCGTCGTCGGCAGCCACGTCGGTGGCAGCGTCGGTGGCAAGCACGCCTGCCTCTTCGAGCACGACGACCAGGGGTGGGCGCGCCACCGCGGCAAACGCCAGCGACCCCAGTGCGGCTGAAGCGGCGGCGACTCCGGCCAGCGCGAGAGGCACGACGGCTTGCGGGCGACCCAGGCGCCCCGACGCCAGTGCTGCGACCCAGCTCCCCGCCGCGATGGCCAGCGCCGAGGTCAGCCACTCGGGCCGCGCCACGCCGGCCGCAGCGCCGGCCGCAAGTGCGGCCGCCAGGAACACGGGCAGGTACGGCATGGGCCGGGCCTCTGCAAGACCCGGGCACAGCCCTGCCTACTGCCCGGCAAACGTCAGTTCCTTCGGAAATCGTCCGTGGACGACAGAACCGCCGCAGCGCGGTGCGCGCAACCTGCCAGCAGACCCGCCCGGCCGGTACGCAGACGCTGCCGCGCTACGACACGCCGGCAGCCGTCACGTAGTACTCCTGCAGAGAGCACACATCGAGTTCGCGGCCCTTGAGCGCACGGACCGCATCCACGGCCGCGGCTGCGCCCGTCATGGTCGTAATGCACGGGATGCCGGCCATCATGGCCGCCCGCCGCACTGCTTTGTCGTCGAAGAAGGACTCCAGGCCGAGCGGCGTGTTGACCACCATGTGAATACGTCGGTTGACGATCTCGTCGGCCAGGTTCGGACGACCCTCGTTCACCTTGAACACCACGCCGCACTCCACGCCGTGGGCCCGCAGGTATACCGCCGTGCCGCGCGTCGCGGTCACCGAGAACCCCATCTCGGACAGGGCCTTGGCAATCGGCACCACCTCGGGCTTGTCGTCGTTGTTCACACTGAGACACACCGTGCCCTGCTCCGGCAGACGATTGCCCGCGCCGAGCATCGCCTTCACGAA
>JANORI010000660.1:0-4036 GCA_031415235.1 Acidobacteriota bacterium
ACGGCCCGCGCGTGTTCGTGAGCGCCTCGGGCGTGGGCTACTACGGGCCCACGGGCGACGCACGCATTGCCGAAGACGCCCCAGCCGGGCTCGACTTCGTGGCGCGCATGGCCGCGGCCTGGGAAGATGCCGCGGCTCCCGCCGCTGGCGTGGGCCGGCTCGTGCTGCTGCGCACCGGCCTCGTGCTGGGCAGGGAGGGCGCCCTGGCAAAGATGCTGCTGCCGTTCAAGCTGGGGGTGGGCGGGCGGCTCGGCTCGGGCCGTCAGTGGATGCCGTGGATCCACGTGGACGATTGGGCGGCGCTGACCGCGCGCCTGATTGCTGACCCAGGGGCCACGGGCCCCTTCAACCTGACCGCGCCCGAACCCGTGACCAACGCTGACTTCACCCGCGCGCTCGGGCGGGCCCTGCACCGGCCGGTCGTGTTCCCCGTACCGGCATTTGCCTTGAAGCTGGCGCTCGGCGAGATGGCCGAGCTGCTGCTCACCGGGCAGCGCGCCGTGCCGGCCAAGGCGCTCGCGCTCGGCTACGACTTCCGCTCTCCCACGATCGACACCGCGCTCGCCGCCGCGCTCCGGTCGCCGTAAGCCGGCAGAAGGTCAGCCGCGCGCGTGGTGTATCCTGCGGCGTCTCGATTCCGATCGGAGGACACCATGGTCTTTTCCAAGTCAGAACTGATTGCGGCGCTGCAGCACGAGGTTCGCATCCTGCTGCATCTGGCAGGCAAGGTCGACCGCGCGCAACTCGACTACCGGCCCACCGCGAAGCAGCGCAGCACGCTCGAGCTGCTGCGGTACCTGTCAGTGATGGGGCCGGCGCTCGTGGAGGTCGCCCAGACCGGCGCGTTCGATCCGGCGCGGTGGACCGTGGCAGAAAAGCACGCTGCGGGCCTCGACTTCGATCGGACCGTGGCGACTATCGCCGCGCTGCACGACACCTACACCCGCGTGCTCGGAGACCTGTCCGACGACGACTACCGCACGGTCGTCACCGTGTGGGACATCCCGACCACTCGCGGCGCGTTCATCGTCGCCTACGTGCTCTGCGGCCATGCCGCGTACCGCACGCAGCTGTTCGGCTATCTCAAGTCGTGCGGGCGCGCGGAGCTCGGCACGTCGAATCTGTGGGACGGCGTGGATCCCACGCCGTCCTGACCCGCGTCGCCGGCGGCCCACGATGCCGCGACGCGGAACAGGGGGCGCGCGCGTTCGTCTAATACTAGAGAATGGCGGGCGCCCCGGGCCGGAAGTCGGCGCCCAGAATCGACACGGAGTTGGCGCCGAGCCACCCGTCCAGCACGCGCGCATACACCGCCCGGAAATCCGTTTCGTAGCGCACGTCGCCGGCCGCGTTCTCGAGGCCGGGGTTCGACGGGTCGTTGCGCAGTTTCGCCGCGGTGCCGTACAACCCGCCACGCACCAGGCCACCGAGGGCCATCATGATGCCCGCGGCGCCGTGGTCGGTGCCGCTGCTGCCGTTCTCGGTGATGCGGCGGCCGAACTCCGAGAACAGGAGCACCACCGTGGAATCGAGCAGTCCCTGGTTCTTGAGGTCGTTGTAGAACGAGATGACGCCGTTGTTCACGGTGGCCATCAGCGTGTTGTAGGCCCCGTTGACCGGATTCTGGTTGGCGTGCGTGTCGAAGCCGCCGGTCGACACCCAGAACACTTTGGTACCGATCTGCCGGTTCATGGCTCCGGCCACAGCCTGCAGCGCCTGGCCAAGGCCGGTATTCGGGTACGTGAGCGACGGCCGATAGGCGGCCACGGTGGCCACGCGGTCAAGCGTGCCGAGCGCGGCCTGCGCGGTGGAGTTCACAAACGACAGATGCGGGCGATCCGACGGCAGATGCGACGAGATGCGCAACGCCGCCGCGCGTTCGTAACCCGCCTCGGCGCCAGTGTTCGGGCTCGCGAAGCTGTAGGTGGCCGGGTTGGTGATGGCCGGCACGCCCACCGTGCGCGCCACCAGGGGACGCGGCGTTTCCCGCGTCGTATTCCAGCCCACCAGCGGGTCGACGGGCGACGGCAGCGTATCGAGATAGCGGCCGAGCCAGCCGGTCCCCTGCGAGTTGCTTGGGTTGGCCGTTCCGTAGATGTCGAAACCCTGGAAGTGCGAACGGCTCGAATTCTCGTAGCCGCTGCGCTGCACGACCGCCAACCGGCCATCGTCGAAGATCTGCTTCAAACCGCGCAGTGCCGGGTGCAGACCGAGCACGTTGCCCGCTCGGTCGGTACCCACCTGAAGCACCGAACTGGCCGGCACACCAATGGTGGGACGACGGGCGTAGTAGTCGGCATCGCCGTACGGCACGAGCGTACTGAGCGCGTCGTTGCCGCCGTTCAGGTACAGCACGACGAGGTTGCGCGACCCACCGCCTTGCGCGAGCGCGAGCTCGGTCAGGAACTGGGGAGCCGCAAAGCCAAACGTGAAGGCGGTGACGCCGCCGCGAACGAACTGTCTGCGCGTGAAGTTCATGGCTGCGACCCCTAGTTGAACTGGTATTCGGACGAGCCCACGATGAGGCGCGAGAGTCCCGACGCCTTGCTGGCCAGCTGCGCGTCGGTGACCGGCCAGGTGACGCCCTGTCGCAGGTAGTCGAGCAGCGCAGCGCGAGTGCTCTCGGGCAGCGGCGCCGGCGTATAGCGCTTCAGGTGGAGGTCGAGCAACGCTTCGGGTGTGGACCGGGCCACCGCCGAGGCCAGCTGCAGATTGAAACGCTGATTCGCCATGAGCGTGGCGGCGAAGTTCATGCGCGAGAGCATCGAGGCGGTCGAGAACCACTCGGGTCCAAGCGCCCAGCCGTTCACGTCGGGCGGCTCGTAGAGCTGCAGGCCCATGTTGGTCAGGGGCGTCATGGCGGCGTCCACCGACAGCCCGGCCCAACCCGTTTCCTTGACCGCGCGCACGACGAACTCGACCGGCCAGCTGTAATGCGCGAACTCGGAGGTGTCTTCGAAGAACTCGGACGACGTGAAGAGCTGCACGAGCATGGCCTTGATGCTCGTGTCGTTGTTCAGATAGGCCTCGCGCATGCCGCTCACGAGCCCGTCGCTTGGCGCGGTGAACTCGCTCACGAAGAAGGCGAAGAAGCGGCGGGCCAGCCGGTCGGCGGTTTCAGGACGGCGGGCCAAGGCACGAATCAGATCCACGCCGTCCTGTTCGCCGTCGGCCGCGGCGCGCGCGGGAATGGTGCGTGAGCCGTCGGGCATCACCGGGAAGGTGAAAGTCTTGGCCGCTGGGTCATGCTGCGCGGCGGTGTAGACGTACTCGTAGTAGCTCGTGACTGGCGTGGCGCGGTCGCCGCTCAGGCGCAGGTTCCAGCCGGTGAAGACGCGGGCCGCGGCATAGACGTCCTCTTCGGTGTAGTAGCCGACGCCGGTCGTGAAGAGCTCCATCAACTCGCGACCGAAGTTCTCCTGCGGCCGGGCGCGCACGTTGAGTCGGCCGTCGAGCCACACGAGCATGGCCGGATCCTTCGCCACCTCGATGAGCAGCTGGTCGAAGCGGCCCGTCGCCATGTCGCGGAAGAGCTGAATCTGACCGCGGCGTTGACCGGCCACCTCGGACGCCTTGGCGTCCATCATCTTGGTGCCGTGTTCGGCGCCAAAGGCGCCAGCCACCTTGGTGTAGGCGGTGGCGAAATGGTTGTGCCAGAAGAGCGCCAGCTTCTCTTGCAGCGGCCGCTGACTGTGCACCATCCGGAAGAGCCATCGCTGACGCGCGTCGTTGATGACCGTGTTGGGCGAGAAGAGGCCACGGGTCGTCACGCCCACGTAGGCGGCGTTGTTGATCTTCGCATCGACGTCATCAGGGGCGCGGTCGTAGTTGAGCAGGTACCCAATCACCCCAACCTGCGGCAGGCGCGCGAAGGTGTCGAGCTCGTCGGCGCTCGCCCCGAAACTCATCCTGCGAAACACGTGGTCCAGCATGCCCGAGCCCCCCGTAGTGGATGGACCGACCAGGCCCTGGCCGATCGTGCCGAGTCGTCGATTGTAACCGCGTCGGTCGCCGGCCCGCCATCGGCGCGGGCAAA
>JANORI010000661.1:0-1988 GCA_031415235.1 Acidobacteriota bacterium
GGAGCGGGGTTTCGGAACGCTCCCCGGAGGAGATCTTCACGCGCTTCGTCGCGACGACGGTGGGAGAAACCGACGGTCAGTATCGACGTCTTGATCTATCCGCCGCAGGCGGATTTAGTCCAACATCCGAATGCAGCCGACGCGCCGCAGGATACTTGGCGGCGCGCGGCTGATTTGGCATCGTTAGGCCGGACAGAACAAAATGCACGATCCGGTCACCGAATTCCTCAACGTCGACCTGCACCTCAAGTGCGTCGCGAATCTCGAGGCGGTGTGCGAGGCCTTCGGACGGGCCGTCATGGTGCTTCATCGCGACAGGCTCGGCCGGAAACACTGGGTGGTTCTTGAACTGGCGCGTTCCCCAGAGACACCGACCGAGGCGATTCGCCGGTTCGCCGCGCTCGCGGCGCGGTTGCGCGGCAGAGCGAAAGCAGCGTGGGCAGCGTCAGAGAAAGAACTGGACATCGGCATTCAGGGCGGCTTCAAGCCAAACCCGGCCGAGTGGGTCGTCGAGGCCAAGGCCGTAACCGAGGCGGCGCGAATCGGTGCGCGTCTACGGGTTACGGTGTACTCTCCACTTCAACTTATGAAGACAATCGAAGAACACAGAGTGCCGGCTAACAAGGCGTTGCAGCCGACGAACCGCGCCGAGCGCGCTGGAACGTCGACGCGCCGTTCACGCGCGGCTCGCGGCTGAACGCCGGTCCGTTAGGCCGAGCAATGCACCGCATGAGTAAACCGCCAAGCCCAAGGGCGACAGTGTGCAGTGTGGCATTGACCTCCGTGGTGAGCTGCTTCCTAGGTATTGTGGGCTGCTCTCAGGGGCCCGCCGCGCCCACGTCACCCACTACGCCTACAACGCCGACGGGCTCAATTGCCTCGATCGAGTCCGTATCGCTGGCGCTCCGTGGCAACCCCATCGTCGGCGAACCGATTACCATAGTCTCGCCAGACACGCTACGAGTCTCGGTGCGGTTCACCCATAACATGCCGCGCTACGCCACTCTGGTGTTCCACTTTTGTGTCATGGAGACAGCGCAGCTGATTGGTCGAGGCGCGTGCACCAGCGTGTTCGCAACTGGAGCGCTCTTTGAATCAATCGGCAACGTGTTGGACCAAGGCATCGTCAACTATCGAGATGGGGCAACCACTACCCACTTCGTATACGTGGGCGTTGGCGTGCTTGAAAGCACCCCACGCCCGATCGGGGGCTCCAGTGCGCCCGCGGTGGGTGATTTAGTCGGCGGTGGCCGCATACTTGCTACGCGTCAACTCGCCCAGACGGTGACATTTTAATGACGGGTCGACCACTGTGCCGACCTCCTAAGAAACTGTACCGTCCTTGAACAGTTTTTCGCGGGACGAATCGCGATCACAGCGCGTGGGCCGCTAACATCCGAATGCAGCCGACGCGCCGGGTCCCGCTTGTCGGCTCGCGGCTGATTCGGCATCGTTAGCCAGAGCTGCGAGACGTACTGCCAGATACTTGCGGTGCTAGAATCGACCCATGGTGCGTCGTGACGAAGCGGACCGGGTATCGTCCACTTCACGCTGTTCGTCTCCAGCGGGTGCAAGTCCCGCCTCGGTAAGCGCCGGAGCGCCGAGTAGCAGACCCCAGGTCCCGCGCGAGAGCGCGGTGGCCCGAGCGGGGTGTCGCAAGCCTCTTCGGAGGAAGCCAGCACGCGGGCCGCAACCTCACGTGAAGCCTGCAGCCTCGTCAGATGTACCACCCGAGCGCCGAGCCAGTCATGTCGTGGCGAAGGCGATGTCTCGCGTGCCCTGGTCCGGGGGCGTACGCACGCGAGAGCTCGGCGGGGTATGGGGCGTAGCACGTGTGCAGGGAGACGAACGGCACACGAGAGGCCCGTCTGCGCGGCCGCCGTCACGGTACCGCGATTCGTATAAGCCAACGGCGAAATCGAATCGTGCGCAGCGGGAGTCCGAGGGGGTCGTAGTACTGCTGACCACCGCGACGAAGAACGCGGTAC
>JANORI010000662.1:0-1951 GCA_031415235.1 Acidobacteriota bacterium
TCGGTGCCGTGGACGCCGACCATCGCCTGGCTGAATTGCGACGCCTCTTCCGGATGCTGCCCGAGGTAGTCGAACATCGGCATCCCCCACGTCTTCTCGAACGCCGTCAGGCCCGTGGCCAGCGAGTGCGGCATCTCTTCCCAGGATCGCGTGAACGTCGGCCCGCAGAAGGCCATCAGCGTGGGCCACGCCGCGCCCGGCGCATCGGACCGCAGCGCCTCGCCCATGGGCGTGAGGGCGAACCGGCCGCCCTCGCCCTCGGTGAGAATGCCGAACCCCGCGAGCGTGCGCATGAACCGATGCATGGTCGGCGCGTGCGTGTTGGTCGCTGCCGCCACCTGCGCCGCGTCCTTCGGCCCGTCCGCCAGGTGATCGGCCAGCTTTATCTTGGCGGCGTGATACACCACCGCCGAGACCCACCCGCCGATGCCCATTTGAATCAGCTGCACGTGAGGAGGAAGCGAGAGCGGCGCGGCAGTGGTGAGGTCCGAGTTCATGAGGGGCTCCTGCGGCTGGTGGCCGGATGCGCTGAGTTGGGAACGTGCGTCAGTTTACCAACGACGCGCGCGGCCGCGTCGGAGGGTACGCTCCCCTGCCAATTGAGCCACAGATGTCAGGCGCGTGCGGCGATGCCGACACCAGGCATCGGTGATAGCGGTCGTCCCGCGGCGCTTGAGCAAGCGAGACGCCGCGCGAGCATCTCGGCGCTCTTAAGGACTCTCGGAGCGCCGGACCGGCGCAAGAATAGTCGCGCGGCGGGCGTTCTTATTGGTGAGCGGCAGGAGCCGTCACGCCGGAGGTGTGTTTGGCGGAGAGGGTGGGAACCACGTTGCCGCGATTGCCATGAATGCCGTCGTTGCCGTGGGCCATTGCCCGCCATTGTCCGCTGAAGGCCTGGGCAGCCCCGCCAATCCGTCGCTCTTGCTTGCTGCCGCTCAGGGCCATCTCTGCGCTCCGTGGAGAATACGAACGACGTGCACCACGTCGTCGCGCACCGCGTAGACCACGATCCATGGCAGGGGCGAAAGCACCAGCTCGCGCGTGCCAGCCTTCTTCCCCGGCCGCCCGCGGTGTGGAAACGACAACAGCGTCTCGGGTGCCGCGTAGATTGACCTTATCAGGCGCGGGGCGCGATCTGGCGCATGGCTGAACAGGTAGTCGGCGATGTGTTCCAGATCGGTCGCCGCCGCCTCCGTCCACCGCAGGTGCATCAGCGTCTGGCGTCGTGCTCGGACAGCTTCTTCGCCATCCGCTCACCCACCGCGTCGTGGGCCAGTGTCTGGCCGGCATCGACCTGGGCCAGGCCGGTCTCGACCTCGCGAAGGAACCAGTCGTCGTAGTCCACGGCGCGCTCAAGCGCCTCGCGGGCGAGCGCCTCGACCGTCACGCCTCGGCGGCTCGCCGCTGCGGCGAGCTTGCCCTCGAGTTCAAGCGGAAGGTGCAGTTCCATGATGAATCCAGTGTACCTGTCCCGCGGTTGTGGTCAACACTGGCCCCTCAGGAACAGGTCGGCAGCCGCCTCGTCACGAAACGACTGACTGTATTCTGCTCTCGGAGGACTGGATGACCCACGCACGTATAATCCCCACCACTTGAGCCTCACCCCCGGCACCCGTCTCGGCTCCTACCAGATCACCGCGCCGCTCGGCGAAGGGGGCATGGGCCAGGTCTTTCGCGCCCGCGACACCAAGCTCGATCGTGATGTGGCGATCAAGGTCCTGCCCGAGGCGTTCGCGCACGACTCGGACCGCCTGGCGCGCTTCACGCGCGAGGCCAAGACGCTCGCGGCGCTGAATCATCCGCACATCGCCGCGATCTACGGCCTCGAAGAAAGCGCGGGCGTCACCGCGCTCGTCATGGAACTGGTCGAGGGCGACGATCTGTCGCAGCGGATCGCCCGCCTTCGCGCTCCTGGCGCTTCGGCGAGGCAGGCCGGAATGCCGCTCGACGA
>JANORI010000663.1:0-2169 GCA_031415235.1 Acidobacteriota bacterium
GCTCTCGTCCACCAACTGGCTGCTCGACCCCGAGATGCTGGTCAAGGCGCACTACCTGGGCGTGCGCGTGCTCGAGCTGAACGTGTTTGCCCGCATGCGCGGCAACGGGCTGTCCCATGTGCGCATCTCGACGTGCTGGGAATTCTTCGTGCACCTGCTGCGCATGCGCTTCTCGAGCGAACTGGCGGCGTGGCGCCGCGACGCTCGGCCACCAGTCATCGTCCCCCGACCCACCGCCCTGCAGTCGTAGCCGTACTCACGGCGCGGCCCCCTCGGGCCGATACGTCAAGCGGTGCCTGTCGAGTCCGCCCGCCCTCGGTTCTGGGCCGTACGCCCCCTGTCTCGACGCGTGACACGGCCGCTGTCGTATGCCGTGCTGGCGGCGTGGGTGGCCTGCATGGGCGTCGTGGTTCAGCGCGCCTATCTGCGAGCATCTGGCGCCAACCTGGCCACGGATCTTGCACGGTACGGCACCGCCGCGCAGTGGCGCGGGATCTACTACCGCGGCGAAAAAGTGGGCTTCACGGTGGGGCAGACCGTGGCCACTGACGACGGCTTCGAACTGCAGGAAGACGGTCGGCTGCAGATGTCCCTGCTCGGCGCCACGACCCCCGCGGCGATCAAGACCACGGCGCGCGTGGACCGCGCGTTTACCCTGCAGTCGTTCGAGTTCTCGCTCGACCCCGGCACCGGCCCGCTGCAACTGTCGGGCACCGTGGATGGTCTGACGCTCACCATCCGGATCACGTCGGGCGGCAACACGCGCACGGAAGTGCGCACGCTGAAGGAGCCACCGGCGCTGATGCTGAATCTGGCACGCCGCCTCGCACGTGGCGGACTCACCGCCGGCGCGCGCCACGAGCTGATGGTGTTCGACCCGGCCACGCTCAGCAACGCGCCCGTGGTCATCGACGTGAGCGGCCGCGAGATCGTGCTGACCGGCGGACGTCCTCTTCCGGCCTTCAAACTGCAGCTCGGCTTCTCGGGGCTGACGACCACGGCCTGGATCACCGACACTGCGAGATCGTGCGCGAGGAGAGCCCGCTCGGTTTGATGTCGGTGCGCGAGACCCCCGAACAGGCGCAGGCCATGGCCGTGTCGAGTCGGG
Organism: Acidobacteriota bacterium; assembly: GCA_031415235.1. Lineage (GTDB taxonomy): Bacteria > Acidobacteriota > Vicinamibacteria > Vicinamibacterales > UBA2999 > CADEFD01. The sequence goes on from JANORI010000663.1 coordinate 1,109, forward strand.
TGCGGTCGGACATGCTGCAGTCCGCTGCTATCGTGCCCACGTTACGGCAGGCCGTGACCGAGCCCACCGACGTGATGCGACTGCGCGTGGAATTCAACGGCGTGGACATGTCGCGTTTCGAGCTTGGCAGCAGCACGCAGACCTTTGACGGACGCGTGCTCGAGGTGCGCGACCCGCGTGCGCTCGTGGCCGGTCCGGTCGATCCGGACCTGGCGCGGTTCCTGCGTCCCGAGACGTTTCTCGAGAGCGACGACCCGGGCGTGATGGCCGAGGCCGAGCGCCTCGTCACGGGGGTGACCGGCACCAGGGCCCGGGCCGAGCGCCTCGTGCGCGGGGTCAACAGCCTGCTCGACGAGAAGCCCACGATCAGCGTGCCGTCGGCGCGCGAGGTGCTGCGCACCAAGGTGGGCGACTGCAACGAGCACACGGCGCTCTACGTGGCGATGGCGCGCGCCCTGGGCATTCCCGCGCGCATCAACGTGGGCCTGGCCATGGTGCGAGGCGCGTTCTACTACCACGCCTGGGCCGAGGTGTGGATCGACGAAAGCCCCACGCGGGGCTACTGGCTGCCGGTCGATCCCACCTTCAACCAGTTCCCGGCCGACGCCACGCATCTGCGCCTGCTGCAGGGCGGACTCGACAAGCAGGCGGCGATCCTGCCGCTCATCGGCCAGTTGAAGCTCACCGTGCTCGAGGCCCAGATGGACCCCAATACCACCCAGGTGATCGTAGGACGCGAGGTGAGCGATGCCGCCGCCCGTCCGTTGTCGCTGGCCCTGCCCACGCGCCAGCCGTGCGGGTGCTGGGCGTCGCCCTGTCGAGGACCGCGATGATTGCCGTGCACGACCTGTGCAAGCAGTACGGCGACTTCACGGCCGTAGACGGCGTGTCGCTCGACGTGCAGCCCGGACAGATCCACGGGTTCCTCGGACCCAACGGCGCCGGCAAGACGACGACCATCCGCATGATCGCGGGCCTGCTGAAGCCCACGAGCGGCCGCATCCTGGTCGACGGCCACGATACGGCCGTAGCACCGGAAGCCGCGAAGGCGGCCCTCGGCT
>JANORI010000664.1:0-7093 GCA_031415235.1 Acidobacteriota bacterium
ACGGCAACTACACGCCGCGCGTCGACGACCCCCGCGCCGGTTACGGCGGCTTGAGCTTCGTGGATTACAGCATCCCGATCGGCGAGCCCATGGTGTTCCGCTATCTGCGCCGGCACCGTCTGGTGAAGAAGGACCCGAGCGCGGCCATCAGCGAGCCGGTGGAGCCGATTCGCTACTGGGTGGATTCGGGCGCGCCCGAAGACGTGCGCAAGGCGCTCATCGAGGGCGGCATGTGGTGGAACCAGGCGTTCGAGGCCGCCGGCTTCCGCAACGCCTTCCGGGTGGAGGTGCTGCCCGAGGGTGCCGACGCCATGGACATCCGTTACAACATGATCAACTGGGTGCATCGCTCCACGCGCGGCTGGAGCTCGGGCGGCAGCGTGAGCGACCCGCGCACGGGCGAGATCATCAAGGCCACCGTCACGCTGGGCTCGCTGCGGGATCGCCAGGACTACATGATCTTCGAGGGCCTGCTCTCGCCCTACGAGACCGGCACCGAGCGGCCGTCGATCCTCTACGAGACAGCGATTGCGCGCATCCGCCAGCTCTCGGCCCACGAGATCGGCCACACGCTGGGCCTCGGCCACAACTACTACGACAGCAGCACGGGCTGGATTTCGGTGATGGACTACCCGCATCCGCTCGAGGAACTGAGGACGGATGGCACCATCGATCTGTCGAAGGCGTATGAGGCGCGCATCGGCGACTGGGACAAGGTGGCCATCGACTTCGGGTACCGGCAGTTCGCGGGCGCCACGGAAAACGCCGCGGCGCTCACGAAGATCATCGACGACGCGTGGGCGCAGGACCTGCGCTATTTCACCAACCAGGACACCGACATCCACCCACGCACCGAGCAGTGGTCCAACGGCGTGAGCCAGGCCGACGAGCTGAACCGGCTCATGAAGATCCGCCGCGCGGCACTCGACCGGATCGGCGAGAAGACCATTCGCCTGGGCGCGGCGATGGCCACGATTGAAGAGCCGCTCGTGCCGATCTACATGTATCACCGCTACGGCGTGGAGGGCGCGTCGTCGATGATCGGCGGGCAGGACTTCGTCTACGCGATGCGCGGTGATGGCCGCACGCCCGTCAAGTGGGAGTCGGCGGCGAATCAGCGCAAGGCGCTCGAGGCATTGGCCGGCACGCTCAAGCCGTCGGAGCTGACAATACCGAAGAGGGTCCTGGATGCGATTCCTCCGCGTCCGCCCGGTTTCGGCCCGCACCGCGAGCTCTTCCCGCGCACCACGGGTGAAGGCTTCGACCCGCTCAGCCCAGGGACGATTGCCGCCGACGTCACGATCGGCTTCGTGCTGCAGCCCGCCCGCGCATCCCGCATGGTGGCGCAGAACGCCGTGGACCCGACGCTGCCCGGCTTGGGCGAAGTGATCGACCGCTTCACCAAGGCCACCTTCGACGCGCCAACGGCCACGCCCTACGAAGCCGAAGTGCGGCGCGCCGCCGAACGCGTGCTCGTCGACCGCGTGCAGTGGCTGGCGATGTCGGCGCCCAACGGCCAGGTACGCGCCGTCGCGTCGCTGAAACTGCAACGTCTGGCCGCGCGCCTGCGCGCTGTGCCTGTCACCAAGGGCGAAGCCGACCAGGCACAATCGGCGCTGCTGGCCGCCGACATCAAGCGCTTCCTCGAACGGCCGAGCGCCGACCCGTCGAAGATCATGCCAGCGGCCCCCGCGCCCCCAGGCGCGCCAATTGGCGACCTGGGACAGGACTGGCTGCGCTCGCCGCCCAAGCGCTAGTCATTTGTCACGGGGTCTGTCACCGTTACATCTCGTAGCGGTGCAGACTCCGCGACCTCACAGCAGGCCGAGCGTCGGCCCGAGCATCAGCAACAGGCCGGTCAGCAAGGCCACCCACACCACGCTGATCACCGCGCCTGGCAGGAACATGTCGAACATGCGGTAGTAGCCCTTGCCGTAGGTGACGAGCGGCACGGCATCGAGCGGCAGCAGGAAGGCGCACGAGGCCGTGAACACCACCGGCAAGCCGTAGAGCGCGGGGTTCCGACCGGTGGACGTGGCCAGTAGCACGATGGGCGGTACCATGGCGGCGACGATCGCGGGGTTCACCGGCACCAGCAGGTGCACGACCACGATGAAGGCGCTGATCGCGGCCAGCACCGCCGCGGTCGACCACGTGTCAATGCCGCCAAGTGACGCATCCACGAGCCACGTCGCCAGTCCGGAACTGGCCGACACGGCGCCGAGCGACGTGACGCTGCCGATCATCAGCAGCGTGTCCCACGCGGTGCCGCGTTCGGCCTCTTTCCACGAGCGGAAGAGCCGCATCCCCGGCAGGAACATCGCCGCGGCGCCCAGGATGGCCACGACGATCACGTCGATCGAGCGAATCCAGGAGCTCGCGATCCACAACCCCAGCATCATCGACATCAGCGCCAGGACCTTCCACTCGCCGGACGTCACCGGGCCCATCGCGTCGAGCTCCGCGCGGAAGTCGATGCCTTCGATGCGGTCGAGTTCGGGCGGATAGAACCAGAGAATCACCTTGGCGGCCACGGGCACGAGCACGATCACCATTGGGATGCCGATGGCCATCCAGTGCACGAACGGCACGCGCACCTGCCCGTAGCGCTCGATGAAGGTCAGGCCCAGGATGTTGACCGAGCTGCCGGCCGGAGTGCCGACGCCGCCGATGAGCGACGCGATCGGGATGCCGATCATCAGGCTCTTTGCAAAGCGCGACGTGCCGGGCCGCAGCCCCATCTTGTCGAACAGGCCGAGCGCCACCGCCATGAACACGGCGCAGCACGGCACATCGGACACGACCGTGGACAGTGCCGCCGTGCCGGCCATGAACAGCAGCACGGTGCGCCGCGTGGAGCCGCCGGCCTGGGTCAGCAGCCAGCACGCGAATCGCCGATCCAGACCGGTGTTGGTGAAGGCCTGGGCGATGACGAACATCACCATCACGAAGAAGAACACCGGACTCATGAAGTTGGCGACGGCCCCCGGCAGTGGCGCCACACCGGCCACGGCCTGCAGCACGACGGCCAGCAGCGCCGTCACCGCGATCGGGATGGCTTCGGTCACCCACAGCATCAGGCAGGTGGCAAAGAGCGCAGCCACGCGTTGCGCTGCCGGCGGGAGACCCTCGGGCGAAGGCGCAACCATGATCGCCGCGCCCACCACGACCGCGGCTGCGATCGCCCCCATGGCCCGCGCGGTGGACGGCATGGACGCCGCGTCGTCGGCGTCGTGCGGCAAGGGCGATAGCGCCACGGGCATCGGGGTGCGCTGACACTACCCGGGCGCCCGCGACCTGTCAATGCGCGGCGCGGGCGAGTGCGGCTCGTGCGAGCGGCGCGGCCGCATCGGCTACTATCAGCGGCAATGGCAACCCGCCCTCCGCCGGCCGCGATTCTGCGTGGTGAGCCCGGCGTGCACCCGCCCCCGGATGCGCCAGCCTACCGTGCCACCGAGCTGCGTCACCCGAAGCAGCCGCTGGTAGTCATTCCGCAATCGCTGACCGAGCTGACCGGACCGGCGTTCGGGCACGACGCGGTCGGCCCGCTCGACCACGACCTCACGCGCCAGCACTCCGGGGCGCCGGTGGGGCAGCGCATCCTCGTCGAGGGCCGGGTGCTCGACGAGGGCGGCCGTCCGGTGCCGCACACGCTCATCGAGGTGTGGCAGGCGAATGCGGCAGGCCGTTACGCCCACACAGTGGACCAGTGGAACGCGCCGCTCGACGGCAACTTCACTGGAGCCGGCCGCACGCTGACCGACGCCGAGGGTCGCTATCGCTTCGTCACGATCCGGCCCGGCGCGTATCCGTGGCGGAACCACGCGAACGCGTGGCGCCCGGCGCACATCCACTTGTCGCTCTTCGGGCAGGCGTTTCTCACACGGCTGGTGACCCAGATGTACTTTCCTGGTGATCCGCTGCTCGCGCTCGATCCCATCTTCAACGCGATCCCCGACGAGCGAGCCCGTCAACGGCTGATCGCGCGCTTCGATCTGCCGACGACGGAGCCGGCCTTCGCGCTTGGCTACCGGTTCGACCTCGTGCTGCGCGGCCGCGACCAGACCCCGATGGAGGCCTGACCATGGCGGGATTGACGCCGTTCCAGACGGTGGGACCCTACCTGCACCTCGGGTTGCGCGCGGGACTGGGACCCATGACCTCGCCCGAGGCCGCGACGCCGGTGGTGGTTCAGGGGCGGCTCTTCGATGGCGCCGGCGCCGGCATCAGCGACGGCGTGCTCGAGTTCTGGGCGGCCGGCTTCGACGGCGTGGGTCGCGTGTGGACCGCGGCCGACGGCAGCTACCGGCTCGAGACCGTGCTGCCGCCGACGTGGGTGGACGCGGCTGGCGTCGTGCACGCCCCGCACTTTGCCGTGCGCGTGCTCGGACGCGGCATCCTGACCCAGTACCTGACGCGCGTGTACTTCAGCGGACACCCCGACAACGACCGCGACCCCGTGCTGCAGACCGTGCCGGCCCACCGCCGTGGCACGCTCGTGGCATCGCCGGGCGCTCCGTCCGAGTACGAATTCGCCATCGTCGTGCAGGGCGAGCGCGAAACCGTGTTCTTCGACGTCTGACTCCGCCCCTCACGCGTCCGACGCTCCCGCGCGTCTCGCTACCAGCGACTGAGCGTCACGAGCACGGGCACGAGCACCGCCGGCCCGGCGATCACCAGCGCCATGCCCCAACGCATCAGCAGGGACCGCAGTCGCGGGCGGTCATCCTCTGCGGCCGAGGCAATCAACGTGGCGCCCGTGTTGGAGAACGGCGAGGCATCGACGACGGTGGCGCATACGCCGAGTGCCGTGATGAGCGCCCAGCCTGCGACCTCTCCTGAGGCCGCCAGCGGCACCGCCATTGGCACCAGCGCCGCCAGCACTCCGGTCGTCGAAGCGAAGGCCGACACCAGCGCCGCGATCATGCACACGACCATCGCCGCCGCCAGCGGCGAGCCGATCCCAAGCGCCGACTGTCCCAGCAGGTCCACCGCGCCCAGGTGTTGCAGGACGCCGACAAACGTCACGATGCCGCCGACGACGACGGCCGAAGACCAGTCGATCCGGGCAAAGGCCTTGGCGCCGAGCGTGGGATCGATGAGCGTCAGGACCGCACCGAACGCGAGGGCGGTGACGCCGATGTCGGGCTCGATCCCGAGCAGTGCGCAGGCGATGATGCTCACGACCAGTCCGACGAGACACGCCATCGTGGCGGCCTGCCCAGGCTGGAGGGGAGTCCGTGGCGTCGCGTCTCCCGGTGCGAGACGTGCTGCTGCGCTCAGCGGCACGTCGCCGGCATGGAGCGAGGGCGACCCGAGCGGTGGACGGCGAAATAGGACGAGCGCCGCGCCGAGCAGGACGAGATTCGCCGCGCAGGCCACGGCGAGCAGCGTGAACACATCGAGGTCGATCCCGGCCTGCCGCGCGATGCGGTAGGTCACGATGCCAAAGAGGCTGGTTGGAGCGAACGCGCCCGCGCTGATGCCGGAGTTGATCGCAATCGCCATCAGGACCGGGTCGAGGCCCGCCCGCCGCGCCACCGGCATCCCGACCGGAGCGAGCACCAGACCGGCCTGCGGCGAGCCCATGGCCGAGGCGACGCCGGCGAGGCCGAAGAAGACCACTGGCAGTGCCGCGGGGTTGGGGCCGGTGCGGGCGAGCACGGCGGTAATCACGCGGTCCACGGTGCCGTTGACCTGCGCGATGCCGAAGAAGTACGTGACTCCGACGAGCAGCACCAGGATGCCGACAGGGAATCCGCCCACGACATCCCGCAGCGGCATGCCCGCGAGCCACACGCCTGTCCCGCACGCCGCGGGAATCATCAGGATGCCGAGGTGCGCCTTGCGGAGGGTTGCGAGGGCGAACACGGCGACGAAGATGGCAATCGCGACCATCGGCACGAACATGTCGGGGCATGGTAACCGGTTGCGCGGCGCAGTCCGCGAGTATCATCGTCACGTCGTTGGCGCCACGGTCGGACCGTCTACTCCGGCCTGGCGCGGGCGGCCGACGTTTCGCAGCCATGATTCACGACGGCGCCCTTCCGTTCACGTCCGCTCGACGCGTGCAGACGATGCTCGACGTTGAGGTGGCCCTCGCTGAAGCGTTGGCCGAGGCCGGCGTGATTCCGGTCTCGAGCGTGCCGCCGATTCGCGCGGCGGCGCGCGTGGAGTCCTACGACGTGGCCGCACTGGAAGCGGCAGCCGTGGCCGCCGGCAACCTCCTCATCCCACTGGTGGAGGCGCTGCGACGCCTGGTGGCCGAGGCCGACGTGTCGGCAGCCGGCCATGTGCACTGGGGCGCGACAAGTCAGGACGTGCTCGACACGGCCCTTGTCCTCCACCTGCGGGACGCGGTAGCGGCAGTACTCGCGGCACTCGATCGGGCGGCCGACGGCGCGGCGGATCTGGCCCGCCGTCATGCCGACACGCCGATGGCCGGTCGCACCTGGCTGCAACAGGCGACGCCCACGACCTTTGGCGCCAAGGCGGCCGGGTGGCTCGACGGTCTCGGAGGGGCCCGCGCGCGGTTGGCGGCGGCGCTCGACGACGCGCTCGTGGTGCAGTTGGGCGGCGCCACCGGCACGTTGTCGAGTCTTGGCCCGGCCGGACCCGCGGTTGCCGCGGCGCTTGCGGCGCGACTCGAGCTGCGCGTGCCCGACATGCCGTGGCACACCGAACGCGGGCGCCTCGTCGCGGTGGCGTGCGCGCTCGGCATGGCCTGCGGCACCCTCGGCAAGATCGGCCGCGACCTCGCGCTCCTGGCGCAGACCGAGGTTGGCGAGGTCACCGAGCCGTCGGCCGAGGGCCGAGGGCGTTCCTCGTCGATGCCGCACAAGCGCAATCCCATCGCGGCCGCGGTCGCCGTTGCGGCGGCGATCCAGGCGCCGGGCCTCGTGGCCACGATGCTGGCGGCGATGCCGCAGGAACACGAGCGGGCGCTGGGGGCATGGCAGGCGGAGTGGGACACGCTGCCGGCGCTGGTCGATCTGGCCGCGCGGTCCTCGGCGGCCATGGCCGAGGCGCTGCCGCATCTGATCGTGCACGAGCACCGCATGCGCGCCAACCTCGACGCCGACGGCGGCGTGGC
>JANORI010000665.1:0-1989 GCA_031415235.1 Acidobacteriota bacterium
GATCGACGCGACCAAGTTGAGGGCATAGTCGATGGACGCCCAGGCCATCATCGACCAGCTCGCGTCGCTCGTGCCCGGCGCCGAACTCTCACCGTGCCCCGGCGCCGACGTGACCGACACGCCCGCGCTCTGGGTGTCGGCCGCGCACATCGTGCCGGTGTGCCTCGCCCTGCGGGACGCGCCCGGACTCGAGTTCCACGCCTTCTCGAACGTCACGGCGGTGGACCACCACCCGCGCCGCGCGCCGCGGTTCGACGTCGTCTACCATCTTGTGTCCCCTCACCGGCGTGCCCGCGTCCGCCTCAAGGTGCAGCTCGGCCTCGACGAGCCCATCAGGTCGATCACGCCCGTGTGGGCGGGTGCCGGGTGGTGCGAGCGCGAGGTCTACGATTTGTTCGGCATCGTGTTCGACGGCCACCAGGACCTGCGTCGTCTCATGATGACCGAAGACTGGGAGGGTCATCCGCTGCGGAAGGACTACCCGGTGCAGGTGCGGAAAGACGCCCAGACCTACATGCCGTTGCAGGTCACCGCCGAGGAGTTCCGGGCGAACATGGAACGCGACCGATACTCGCGGACGCGTCCCAGGTAGCGCATGGCCGGATCCGAGTTGGCGCGACGGGCGCTGGTGGTCGACACGCTGAGGTCGACCGCCCGCGTGCACGCCGCGCTGGCGGAGGGTCCGGGCGCCACGGCGATTGCGCAGGCGGGTGAGTTGCTCGTGCGCGTGCTGGCCGGTGGCGGACAGGTGCTGGTGTTCGGCAATGGCGGCAGCGCCGCCGACGCACAGCACTTCGCGGCGGAGCTGGTCGGGCGGTTCGTCCGCGACCGGCGCGGATGGCCGGCCATCGCGCTCGGCACGGATACCAGCGTGCTCACGTCGGTCGCCAACGACTTCGGGTTCGAGACGGTGTTTGCCCGGCAGGTCGAGGCCCTTGGACGGCCCGGGGATCTCGCGGTGGGTATCACGACGAGTGGCGCCTCGCCCAACGTGGTGCGGGGCCTGGAAGCGGCAAGGGCGCGGGGGCTGCAGACGCTCGCGCTCACGGGGAACGACGGCGGGGCGGCGGGCCGCATCGCCGAGGTGCACGTGAACGTCCCGGAGACGGTGACGGCGCGAGTGCAGGAAGCGCACACGACGGTGCTGCATCTGCTCTGCGCCTTCGTCGATCGGGAAGTGGAAGGCTGAGGATGGCTGAAGTACGCACCGAAACGATGACCGTCAACATGGGGCCCCAGCACCCCAGCACGCACGGCGTGCTGCGGCTCGTGCTCGAGCTAGACGGCGAGACGGTCGTCTCGGTGTCTCCCACGATTGGCTTCCTGCACACCGGCATCGAGAAGACCGCCGAGCAGAAGAAGTGGCAGCAGGTCATCCCGCTCGTCGAGCGCATGGACTACCTGGGCGCCCAATCGAACAGCCTGGCCTACTGCCTCACGGTGGAGAAGCTCCTCGGCATCGAGGTGCCGCAGCGCGTGAAGGACATCCGCGTGCTGATCGCGGAACTGCAGCGCCTCAGCAGTCATCTCGTGTGGTTCGGCACGCACGGCATGGAAATCGGCGCCATCACAGTGATGCTCTACGCGTTCCGTGAGCGCGAGCTGCTGATGAACCTGAACGAGCTGCTCGCCGGGTTCCGGTTCTTCCCGAGTTACATCCGCGTGGGCGGCCTGCGCGAGGACCTGCCGCGCGGCTTCAAAGAAGCGGTCAGCGCGTTTCTCGATCGGTTCCCGGGCAAGCTCGACGAATACGAGACGATGCTCACGAAGAACCCGATCTGGCTCGACCGCACGAGGGGCGTCGGCATCATCTCGCTGGCCGACTGCTACCAGTGGGGCCTCTACGGGCCCATCGCGCGCGCGGCCGGCGGCGACTACGACGTGCGCCGGGCCTTCCCGTATTCGGGCTACGAGACCTACAAGTTCGACGTCATCGGCGCCAGCAACGGCGACGTCTACGACCGCTACATCACGCGCGTGGCCGAGATG
>JANORI010000666.1:0-6918 GCA_031415235.1 Acidobacteriota bacterium
GCCGGTCGATGGGCCGGTCGGTCCACTTCACTTCGAGCGCCAGCGTTGGCTTCTGCAGTGCGTCGAGCCACACGAAGTCCACCTCGCCACCGTCCCATCTGGCGTAGTGCACGGACTGGGCGCTGTGCAACCACTGCGCATGCACCGCGGTTTCCACCAGGCGGGGGGTGGCCGCGTCGTCGGGCCCCACCGGCGTGAACAACGCCGCGAACATCGACGGGTTGGTCAGGTACACCTTGAACGTGCTGGCTCGCTGCAGTCGACGGGCCGAGTGGTCCACCCGGTGCACGACCTTGATCAGGAACGCCGCCTCCAGGTACTCGATGTAGCGCTTGAGCGTGTTCTTGGCCACGTGCGAACGCTTCGAGAGCGCCTCGAGCGACACCTCGCTGCCGGTGTTGAACGCCAGCATGGTGAAGAGCGAGTTCAGCTCCTGGATGTCCTGGATCCCGTACAAGCTGGGCAGGTCGCGCAGCAGGACCTTGTCGATCACGTCCTCTTTCACGAAGCGGCTGGGGTCTTTCTGCGCCAACGCGTTCAGCGCCAGCTCGGGGTAGCCGCCGTAGTTCAAGTACGACACGAACTCGTCATTGAGCGCATCGACGCGGTGCGGCGCGAGTCGTCCGCTCTCTTCGTTGAAGAACTCGCCGAGGCGGCCGCGCAGGTGCAGATACTCGTGGAACGACAGCGAAGGCAGCAGGAAGTCGGTGAAGCGGCCGGCTCCCGACTCGCGGCTCTTGAGCTTCAGCGCCGCGGCCGCAGACCCTGATGCGACGAACCGGACATCCGCATGGCTATCGACCAGCGACTTGAGATGCACCTCCCACTCGCGCAGGTGCTGAATCTCGTCGAACAAGACGTACAACGGCCCGGCGCCGGGCACGACAGCCGCGGCTTCTCTGAACGCGTCCAGGAACTGCTCGAGTCCAAGACCGTTGTAGAGCGGGTGATCGACCGACACGTAGCAAATGTGGCGGGCCGGTACGCCGGCGTCGAGAAGACGGCCGACGACGTGCCGCAGCAGCACGGTCTTTCCCACCCGGCGTGGACCCATGAGCAGGACGGCCCGCCGGATCTCTAGCGCCTGGACGAGTGTCAGGAAGCCGTCGAGGTAGGCTCGAGGACGCAACGACACGTCGGGCGACGGGAGCCGATGGGGCGGCTTCCACCAGGGGTTCTCCGATCGAATGCGGTCAACGACTTGCTGTCGAGGAATGTCTTCCACAGGGTCAGCTTGACATGGTGACCAATTAAGGTCAATGAACTAATCTTAATCAGATTTTTACTTCTAAAGCGTTTAGAATCTGCTACTTGATAGCCTCAAATAGTGCCCATTTTAGGATCAATGCCGCCTGAATCGTGTTCTTCGCGTCCCAGGGGTCGGTGACCTCCACGAACGCCCAGCGCCGGGCGGGCTTCAGCAGGCGCACGGCGTGGGTGACGGCCGTGCACGCCATGGTGGGAATGGGGGAATGAAAGGCCGAAACAGGGTAATATCGCCACAATTACCTCGTTTCGGAGGTATTGTGGCATTCCTTCAACCGGCCTACCTGGCCCGAATGAGCTTCGGCGCTGCCGACCTGGCAGCCATCCACCGACTAGGGGAGGCCCGCGGGCGTCAGGACCTCTTTCTCCGCCAGTACCCCGAGCAACTGAACACGCTTCGCACGCACGCCCAGGTCGAGTCCATCGAGTCGTCGAACCGCATCGAGGGCATCGTGGCGGCGCCCGGCCGCGTGCGGGAACTGGTCGTGCATCAGACCCAGCCGCGGGACCGATCTGAGCAGGAGATCGCGGGCTACCGCGACGCCTTGCAACTCATCCACGAGTCGTACGCCGACATGCGGCTCACGCAGAACGTCGTCCTCCAACTGCACCAGATGCTCTACCGCTACCAGGCCGGAACCGGCGGGCGGTGGAAGAGCACGAACAACGACATCGTCGAGCGTGATGGCACGGGTCAGGTGGTGCGGGTCCGCTTCACTCCAACGAGTGCGGTGGCCACGCCGCAGGCGATGGCCGATCTGGTGACGCACTACCAGAGCGCCCTCGACCAGCGCCTCGCTGAACCGCTGGTGCTGCTGTCGCTCGCCGTGCTCGATTTTCTGTGCGTCCTGGTCGCGGTCGCTCAGGCGGCATCGCACCTCGATGCCGGAGCCGAGCGGCACCGGCGTATCGACGCTTACAGCGAGGATGAGCCGCACCTCCTGGTCGGCCACCAGGTCGCCCAGCCGCGCGCGCAGGCCGCCGGGCCCCGGCTCGAGGGGCAGGTCGTTCAGCAGGGTCACGCTCATGCTGGGGCGGCACACCACCTCGAACGCGACGTCGCGCGCCACCACGTCGAGCGTCTCGCCCAGTTCACTGGCGAAGACGTCGGGAATCTGCCGCGCCGTCTCGATGTAGTAGAAGTGCCCGCCGCCCTGCGTGGCCAGGCGCGCGAGCAGCTCTTCGTCGAAGTCGGCGCCGATGCCGAAGGTGGAGGTGGTGATGCCCTCGGCGCGCAGCCGCGCGGCCGTGGCCGCCAGCGCCTGCGGGTCGACCTCGCCTGCGTGGGCGAGGCCGTCGGTGAGCAGCAGCACGCGTTTCACGCCCGCGCCCGTTGCATCTGCGATCTGTAGTTCGTGCGCTCCAGCACCGTGTCGGTTTGGTCGTCGTAGCACACGACTGCACGAGTGGTCCGCGGGCTTCAGCAGACGCACGGCGTGGGTGACGGCCGCGCGCGCCATGGTGATCTTGGAGCCGTCCATGGAGCCGGAGCGGTCGAGCACCAGGGCCACGTCCACGGGGGGCCGCGACGCGTAGGTGGGGGCGGAGGTCCAAGCCAGATCGTGGTGGATCGCTCGTGCCAACTGGATCGTAAGTGCTGAGAAATGGGAAGGCGGTGCTCATGTGGTGCTCATGGCACTGGGTGCGGTGCGACGAAGGGTCGCAATCTGGCGTGACGGATCAGGTCACAGCCACAGGTCAGCGAGCCTCACCTCACGAGCTCGTCGACCCGCTCGACACATCGTCTCAGGCTCGGAGAAGCCAGTGCTGCGGCATCCACGCGCCAGCGATTCTCGCTGCGCGATACGAACTCAATGAGCCTGGCAGCGTAGGCAGGGCCAACCCGGCGACCGGAACCTGGCCGCGGCACCATGTCCGCCTTGATAGCCGTCCTCTTCGAGGCAGACACCAAGGCGACCACTGTGTTCTTGGGGTCGGACAGTTCGTCGGGACTGGCGGGCACCTGCCCGCGCCGGACGCCGAAGAACTTGGAGAAATGAGCGGCGTCAGCCAGAAGCCACGCTTCTATCTGCCTGACCGCCACCCGCAATCGCATCTGTGGACTCCGTGCTGGCAGCCAGTCCTTCACCAGTAGCGACGCGCACGCATACTCGTCGTCGAGATCGACGACGACGATCCACGGTGCGCGCATCGCCGCAGCATTGTACCCGGGCAGGGCTCGGCGAAGGTTGGGCTTGCCGTGTTGCACATGGACGCGGTGAACAGCCGCACCACGTGCGTTGACGATCGCCCGAAGCACGGCCTCGTCTGTTGGACCCTCGACGGCGCCAGAGATGTGGACATCTGGCACGTCAGTTCCCGCCGAATGCGAACATCAGTTGCTGCGCGTTGGCCGGGCGAGTCAGCGGCATGATCACCTCCGCGAGCGTGGACCCGCCATCCAGCAGAGTCTTGGCGTCTTCGATGGTCGAGGCAGAGCGTACATTTGTGCCCTCGTCGCCGGGCGTGAGCAGCAGCACTTCGTCCAGCCCGATACCTTCGTCGCGCAGCAGGTCGGTGGAATGCGTGCTCGTGATGATCTGACGACCAGACAGCCGCTGCATTCGGGCAAACATCGCTGGAAGGTGGCGAACGACGTCGGGATGCAAGGACAGCTCGGGTTCCTCGAGCAGCAGCAGACCGCCGTCTTCGACCATCGCCCAGAGAAGTCCCAGCAGGCGAAGCGTGCCATCAGAGAACTGGTCCTCGGTCTGCCACGCCCCTTGGGGCCGCCAATGCTCGTACCTGCCGCGCAGGTGCGGTGCGCCACGAGCGTCGCGCCATAACTCCAACTCCGACAACTGAGGAACGGCCACCTTCAGGGCATCAGAGATCTTGCCGAGCCGAGATTTGAGCGTGCGTTCAGGCGTCCCGGAGATTCGTTCGAGCAGGTCTCCACCGAATGGGTCATCGACGCGGCCCACGGAGCGGTCTGGGTCGCGAATGAGCTGCGGCACGATGTGGAGGTAGCGCACCGCCGCGAAGGCCTCCACGACGGGTCGGAACTCCTTGTTGACGTTGACCTGCTGAAGGTAGGTCTGCGTGAGACGCTCCGGGTCTGCGTCGTCGTCACTATTCGGGCGCTCGAGCAGCCGCTTGCCGTTCAGCTCGACAATCTCGCTGGCGACGTCCGGCCGCTTGTTACCGCCAAGCGCCAGGTCGTACTGCCATTTGTCGCCGCTAGGGCCCGTGAGCGTGGCGACAATGCGCACGTGCGGAAACCGCCGCGCAGTCAGCGCCCTGACCTTCGAAATCCCCTGCCGGCGCCTGACGGCCTCTTCCAGGCCGCCACCCACTGACACGACGTCGTGAAGGAACCGAAACACGTCCAGAAAGTTGGACTTGCCTGAGGCATTCGGGCCGACCAGGAAGACGCGTTGGGCGAGGTCGGCGCTTGCCGTGCCGAAGTTCCGCCAGTTCTCGACGTGAATCGAGGTGAACGTCAGGCCGTGTCCGTTATTGCGCCGCTGGCTCATTGCGCTCCTATGATGCCTGATCCAGCTCGAGGCCGGGTCACGCTACACCTCGAACACCTTCAGTACCTCATCCCCGTAGTGGTTGATCACCTTCACCGCGATCTTCCCCGTCTCAGGCTGCGCGAACGGTCGACTCACCGTGCTGTAGAGCGTCGACCACGCCGCTTCGTCGATCTCGGCTCTGAGCGCACGCTTGAGCTTCTCGTACGGCTCGTCGGCACCTGTGAAGTAGGCGTGGCGCACGAAGACGCTCTCGCCGTCGTAGTTGGTGTCGATGAACCAGCAGGCGATGTCACGAGAGTCGTGGAGGCCGAGCCCGCGCAGTTGCCAGGGGCACGAAATGGTTGCGTGCCGACGCGAGTCGCCCTACGCTGGAATCTGGAGCTTACGATGAGCCAGCAGATCGAAGCGGTCTACACCGACGGCGTGCTGAAGCCTGCACGCGAACTGCCCCTTCGTGACAATCAGCGCGTGCGCCTGACCGTTGAGGCGATAGACGACCTGGCAGCCGGTGAACGAGGGGCAGCAATCGGGCGCCTGAAGGCGGGCATCGCGCGCATGGGTTTCGTCTCGGAGGGGCGCCTCCCCAGCCGAGAGGAACTCCATGAACGCCGTTGACACGAACGTCCTGATCTCAAGCACGGGTTCACGTCCGCTCAGGCGTGGGAACGGCTCACCGAGTTCCGCGCTTTCATGCCCCTCGTGAACCCGACCGCGGCCATCTTCCCGCAGCTCAGGCACTTCACGTCAACCGGAGCGTGTCCTTCTGGGACGCCCTGCTCCTCGCCGCGTGCGCCGAGGCCGGCGTGGACGTCCTGTATTCGGAGGACGTGCCGGGTATGAACGGCCTGGGCTCGCTGCGCGTCGTCAATCCGTTCGCGTAGCGCCCTGGTTCGGCCCCCGGCGCTCGCAAGCCCTCGCGCCAACTTACGACGCCTTGCCCTTCCGCCTCGCCTTGCCCTCGGGATCGCGCGAGCCCGCGGGGAAGTACGACCGGAAGTGCCGCTCCTTGATCACCGCCCGGCTCATCACCGCCGCGAACTCCACCTGCTCGTGCTGCAGTTGCGCCATGAGCGCCTCCAAGCCGGCCGCCCGACAGGTTTGTGGACCCGCGCGGCTCGATGCCAGGCCAGACGGGGCCGGCAGGTATACACGTCGCGGCCTACGTGTATACAAAATTTAATTATTGATACATGTTGTCTGCTAAACTCTGGGGGTGTTCCCGCTACACACACTGCCCGCATCGAGATTCGAGACGGCGGCGATCCTCGCGCGCCTCACCACAGCAAGCCGTCAACTCGCTGAGCTGAAAGGGGTTGCGTCATCGATTCCGAACGAGGCCATTCTGATCAACACCCTTGGCCTGCAGGAGGCCAAGGACAGTTCGGCCATCGAGAACATCGTCACTACCCACGACCAGCTGTTCCAGCACGCCGGGCTCGACGACGCCGCCAGCGGGCCGGCCAAAGAGGTGGCCAAGTATCGTGAGGCCCTGCGGGTGGGGTTCGACCTGGTGAACTCCACCAGCCTGCTGACCAATAACCACATCCTGTCCATCCAGGCCCAGTTGGAGGAGAACCGCGCGGGATTCAGGAAACTGACAGGCACCGTGCTGCGCTCGAACCGCGGCGACGTCGTCTATACGCCGCCCGAGCCGCCAGACATCGTGCAACTGATGACCGACCTGGAACGCTTCATCAATGACGACACCCTCTTCGCGGCAGATCCGCTGGTGAAAATGGCGCTCGTCCACCACCAGTTCGAAAGCATTCACCCGTTCTACGACGGCAACGGCCGCACGGGGCGCATCATCTGCGTGCTCTACCTGGTGAAGCAGCGCTTGTTACACATCCCCGTGCTCTATCTCAGCCGATACATCGTACGCACGAAGGGCGAGTACTACCGCCTGCTGCAAACCGTGCGGGACGAAGACACCTGGGAGGCGTGGGTGCTGTACATGCTGGCCGCCGTGGAAGACACCGCCCGCCAGGGCATTGCCACCATTCAGGCGATCAAGGATGCGCTGCTGCAGGTGAAGCACGACATCAGACGACGCCACAAGTTCTACAGCCAGGACCTGATCAACAACCTCTTCCTGCATCCCTACACGAAGATCGACTTCCTGAAGGACGACCTCGGCGTCACCAGACTGACCGCGACGCGCTACCTGGACGCG
>JANORI010000667.1:0-2041 GCA_031415235.1 Acidobacteriota bacterium
CGAGAAAGCCGCGCTCACGCCCGGCCCCATCAAGCCCGCGCGCGAACTGCTGGGCGAGATGCTGTTGCAGGTGAAGCAGCCCGCGGCAGCGCTGGCGGCGTTCGAGGCGACGCTCACCAAGGAGCCGAATCGCTTCAGGGCAGTCTATGGGGCGGCCCGCGCGGCCAGTGCCGCAGGCAAGCGCGCACGTGCCTCAGCTCACGACGCCGCGCTGCGGAGCATCTGCAAGAACGCCGACCGGCCAGAACGACCCGAACTGCGCGAGGGGCGCTGAGGGCTACGCCTCGACCGACGTCTTCATGTCGCTGAGATCCCTCGTCAGGACTTCTCTGACTTTGCCCGCAATGGCCCAACTCACGGGCGTGAGGAGGCCGGGTGCTCGATGTCGGTAAAGGCCGCAAACACTTCGTCGACAGGCGCTTCCAGCCTGCTTGTTACCGTAACCGTCATGACTTGCCTCGCTGGTCAGAGTCAATGCAAAGCGGGTGCCTGGCCCAACGAAATCAATCTGAAGGCAGATTGCTCCGAACAGAAGTGGCGGCGTCTGGCCGCGGGGAGTTCTCGCCGGCGCCAGTGATTTCCTCGGCCGATCAACGGACCGGCCAGCATCGCCGTGCCGGGGCTTTCTAGCGTGCCGGCGGACCGGCGATGGTCAAGCCGTTGGCGCTGTGTTTCGCGATCAGGCTGGCCAGCAGTCCACTGGCCTTGATCTCGTTAGCAAAGGCCACGAGGTAGGCAGCCGCGGCAGTGCGTTCCTTGCGCACGGCCATGGACTGCTGCACGGCCGTGAACCCGCCCTCGAGCACGCGCGAGCCGGGAATCCCCCTCGCGTCCTCGGTCAAGCGCGGCGTCAGGCCGGCCAGCGCATCGAGATTCGAGCGGGTGAAGAGCTCGAGCGCGCCCTGCATGGTGTCGGCTTCGACCAGCGTGGCGTGCTTCAAGGTGCGCTGCAGGTAGAGGGTGTAGGCGGCTCGGGCCGTCGTCGCGATGCGGTAGCCGTCGCGGTCCAGGTCCTCGGGCGACCAGATGGCCGCATTGCCTGGCAGCAGGTAGGTGGCCTCGATCTCCACGTAAGCCGGCGTAAACGTGATCAGGTCGGCGCGGGCCGGCTCGGCACCGATGAACGCCACGTCCCACGCCTGCTCTCTGGCCGCGTCGGCGGCCAGGCCGGCGTTCTCGTAGCCCACGAACTCCACGGTGGCGTTGGCGCGGCGCGCCAGCTCCCGCGCCAGGTCGGGCGCCACGCCGGTGTGCTCGGGCGCGCGGGTCGACACGAGCAGGAAGTTGCTGTAGTTGAGGCCGGCGCGCAGCCGGCCGTTGGGCGCAAGCTCCGCGCGCACTTCGGGGGACATCGGTGTCACGGCCTGCCATTCTACCGGTCTTGCGGAGCGCTCGTCGGCCGTCGTGACGGCGACGGCCCACGAGAGGGTCGCGACCATCAGCAGCGGCACGCAGCGTCCTCGAACCAGGAAGCGCGTTCTCATCGTCGCCTGTCTACTTCGTGCGAACGGTCCTGAAGAAAGCCCGCACGTCGTCGACCAGCAACTGCGGTTGCTCGAGGGCGGCGAAGTGACCGCCGCGGGGCAGCTCGGTCCACCGCGTGATGTTGTAGCGCTGTTCCGCCCATTTCCGGGGCGACCAGATGATCTCCTGTGGGAAATCGGCGCACGCCGTGGGCGCCGCGATGCGGCCGGGCACTGGCGGCGTCGTCGGATGCCGGCTCTCGTAGTAGATGCGCGCAGATGACGCGGCGGTTTGCGTGACCCAATAAAGCGTGATGTTCGTGAGCAGCTCGTCTTTCGTGAAGATGGTCTCGGGGTTGCCGTTGCAGTCGCACCAGCTGTGGAACTTCTCGACGATCCAGGCGGCCAGCGCCACCGGCGAGTCGTTGAGTGCGATGCCGATGGTTTGCGGCTTCGTGCCCTGAATCTGCTGGTAGCCAGTTTCTTCGTTCTGGAACGTCTGGCGTACTTTCAGCCGCTGCCTTTCGGCATCGGTCAGACCGGTCTCGGGGTCGCTGCCAGCGGGCGCCGCGCCGAGG
>JANORI010000668.1:0-14431 GCA_031415235.1 Acidobacteriota bacterium
GGCCCGGATTCCGGGCGGAGGAGTGTAATGGGCGAAGCGCTCGGCATGGTCGAGACAAAGGGTCTGGTCGCGATGATTGAGGCAGCCGATGCCATGGTCAAAGCCGCCAAAGTCACCCTGGTCGGGTGGGAGAAGATCGGCGCCGGATACGTGACCGCCGTGGTACGGGGCGACGTGGCTGCGGTGAAGGCCGCAACCGACGCCGGCGCCGCCGCCGCGCGTCGCGTGGGCGAGCTGGTCGCGGTGCATGTGATTCCGCGCCCGCACGCCAACCTGGAAGACGTGCTGCCGATCGGCAAGGCCAAGGGCTAGCGAGGCTACGCCTTCCTGGGCACATGCGGCTCCACCTCGCTAGCTACAGTGTTTCCTGGCCCCGCCTTCGGCGGGGCGCTTAGTCCCCAGTCGCGGCTGCCACCATGCTTCTCGCCAGAATCGTCGGCACGGTGGTAGCCACACGGAAAGACGCGCGCCTTGTCGGCAGCAAGATGTTGCTGGCGCGAGCGGTCGATCCAAACGGCAGGAATGAGGGCAACCACCTCGTGGCCATCGACACGGTAGATGCCGGGGTGGGCGATACGGTGCTCATCGTGACGGGCAGTTCCGCCCGCATGGCGGCGGGCATGAAAGACCTGCCGGTCGATGCCGTGGTCGTCGGGGTCGTGGATCACGTGGACGTGCCGGAGTAGCCGTGCAGATTGGGCGCGTCATCGGCGACGTCGTGGCCTCGCGGAAGGATCCGGCCCTGCTGGGTCTTACGCTGCTCGTCGTGCAGCCGCTCGGGCCATCGCGCGAACCGCTGGGCCGGCCCATCGTGGCGGTCGACAGTGTCGGCGCGGGCGTGGGCGAAGACGTGTTCTTCGTGCGCGGCAAAGAGGCGTCGTTTCCGTTCCATCCGGCCGACGTGCCCACCGACGCTGGCATCATCGGCATCCTCGACCACTGGACGCTCGGATGATTCTCGGACGCGTCGTGGGTCAGGCCGTGAGCACGGTGAAGCGGCCGCAGTTCGAGGGTGCGACGCTGCTGTTGGTGCAGCCTGAGACCCCCGCGGGCGTGGCCGTCGGCACGACGCTGTTGGCCATCGACGCGACGGGGGCCGGCGTGAACCAACGCGTGCTGGTCGTCATCGAAGGACGCGCTGCGGCCGACGCTCTGGGCAAGAAACTGGCGCCCGTCGATGCGGCCATCATCGGCATCGTGGACCATGTCGACGCGGTCGACTGAGGCGGACGACGGAGATGGACGAACAGCAGGTGCGAGCGCTCGTGCGGCAGGCCATTGCCCGGCACGTGGGCGCCGAAGGCGGCGCCGCGAGCGCGGCATTGTCTCCGGCCGCGGAGTCGCGCCGGCCGGCGGTTCCAATGCACGCTCCGGCGGTGCTCGAGAGCGGGGCGATCGTCGACGCGCGTTTTCACCTCGTGCGCCCGCCGAATGAGGTCGAGTGCCTTATCGAACCCGCGGTGATGTGCAATCACTGCGGCTACTGTCAGTGCTACGGCCACTGAGCCGCGAAGGTCCGTGAAGCCATCCGTCCTCGTCACCCGCCGTCTGCCCTCGTCAGTCATCGCCCGGCTCGAGGACGCGTACGACCTCGACGTGCATACCGGCACCACGGCGATCCCCCGCCAGGAGCTGCTGGCCCGTGTTGTCGGAAAGCATGCGCTGGTGTGCTTGCTCACGGACCCCATCGACGCTGCGGTGCTCGATGCGGCCGGGCCGTCGCTGAAGGTGGTGGCCAACGTGGCGGTAGGCTACAACAACATCGACGTGGCGGCGTGCCGCGAACGGGGCGTCGTTGTCTGCAATACGCCCGACGTGCTGACCAACGCGTGCGCCGACTTCACGTGGGCGCTGATCCTGGCGGTGACGCGGCGGCTGGGGGAAGGCGAGCGCCAGCTGCGCGCAGGCCAGTGGACGGGCTGGGCGCTCGATCACCTGCTGGGCATGGAGCTGCGCGGCAAGCAGCTCGGCCTCGTGGGTCTCGGACGGATCTCGCGGGCCGTCGCGGCCAAGGCGCCCGCTTTTGGCATGGCGGTGGCCTACACGTCGCGCTCCGCTACGCTCGAGGGCGCCACGGCGATGCCGCTCGACCGGTTGCTCGCGACCTCCGACGTCGTGTCGCTGCACGTGCCGCTCACGCCGGCCACGACGCACCTCATCGACCAGAAGGCCCTCACGAAGATGCGCCGGTCGGCGTACCTCGTGAACACCGCGCGCGGGCCGGTCGTCGACGAAGGCGCGCTGGCATGGGCGCTGCGCGAGCGTCTGATTGCGGGCGCCGCGCTCGACGTGTACGAAAAGGAACCGGTGGTGCACCCCGATCTGTTGACGCTCGAGAACGTGCTGCTGATTCCACACCTGGCCAGCGCCACGACCGAAACGCGCACCGCGATGGCCGATCTGGCCGTGTCCAACGCGCTGGCTGTGCTCGAGGGACGGCCCGCGCTCACCCCAATACCGTGACCGTGCCCGCCGCCGTCGCCAGGCCCGAGGTGCCCGCGCCGCGCATCCGTGTGGGGCGTCCAGACGCCGGACGTGTCGAACGGGTACTGCGGACGGTTGCGCGGGCCATCGATGGCTTGGAGCTGCCCGCGATCGAGAAGATCTCGAACACGCAGCAGGAAGATCCGTTCCAGGTGCTGATTGCCACGTTGCTGTCGGCGCGCACGCAGGACGCCACGACGCTGGCCGCCTCGACCCGCCTCTTCACGCGCGCGCGCACGCCGCGCACCGTCGCCGCACTCTCGATCGCGGAGATCGAGTCCCTCATCTACCCCGTAAGCTTCTATCGCAACAAGGCGCGACACGTGAAAGCCGCGTGCGAGCGGCTGCTGTCGACCTACGGCGGCCGGGTGCCGTCGTCGCTCGAGGAAATGACCACGCTGCCGGGCGTGGGCCGGAAGACGGCCTCGCTGGTCATGATCCTGGCCTTCCAGAGCACGCAGCACATCTGCGTGGACATCCACGTGCATCGCATCTCGAACCGCCTCGGCTGGGTGAAGACGAAGACGCCCGAGGCCACCGAGCAGGCCCTCTACGCCGCAACCGACGCGCGCTGGTGGAAGTATCTCAATCGGTATCTGGTCACCTGGGGGCAAAATACCTGTCGTCCGGTGTACCCTCGATGTGACGACTGTGCCATCGTGGCCGACTGCCCACGCCTGGGCGTGACCAGAGTCGGCCACTCGAGAAAAGGAGAGTCCTGATGTTCGCTCGTGTTGCGAGGCTCGCGTCGAGCCTGACCGTCGTTGCGATGATGATGTCCGTGCCGGCGTCCGCCCAGGCGCCCGCTGCGCCCGCCGGGCCGGTGATCGTGGTCGAGACGTCGAAAGGTGTGTTCGAGTTCGAAACCTACCCGGTCGAGGCTCCCAAGACCGTCGCGCGGATCGTCGAGCTCGTGAAGCAGCGCTTCTACAACGGGATGCGGATTCATCGCGTCGTACCTGGCTTCGTCATCCAAATGGGCGATCCGCTCACGCGTGACATGACGAAGAAGGATCGCTGGGGCACCAGCGGCAGTGGTAAGCCCATTGGCGTGGCCGAGATCTCGAAGACGCGTCTGCACGTGAAGGGCGCTGTGGCGATGGCGCACGCCGGCGATCCGGCCAAGGCCGACAGTCAGTTCTATGTCACGCTGGCGCCGGCGGCGCGGCTCAACGGGCAGTACACGGTCTTCGGCAAGGTCATCAGCGGGATGGACGTCGTCGAGAAGACCGTGGCGGAAGATCGCATCGTCCGAATGACCGTCAAGTAGCCGACTCTTCGAGCCACGGGAACCGTTCCACGAGCGCCGGCGGCAAGGGCGACGGCACCGGTTGGTGCAGTTGCCGTCTGAGCTGCACGGCGTTGACCACACCCTGGGCCGAGAAGTGATTGTTGAAGAAGAGATACGCCTTCTTCGACGTCGCGACCAGGCCAGCGGCGGCGCTGGCCAGCGGCGCCAGCTCCTGCGCGGAATACAGGTAGTTGTACCGATCCTCGGCCGCGGCGTGTCGCCACCACTCGGCGGCGTTGCGGCCGTGGAAGCGCATGTAGGCCAGGGCTGCCCCGGCCGGTTCGGCAGGCGCTTGCCAGTTCTGCTGAATTGAGAAACGAAACTTCGGCTCGTCGATGAGCACCCATGCGGCGCCGTACGCGTTCAGCAGGGCAGCCGTGTCCCGCCCCCGGTCACTCCACGACTTGTGGCGCAACTCCACCGCCGGCGCATAGGCTGCAAACGTGCGCAGCAGCCATCCCAGATAGTCCACGCCCTCGGGCGTCACCGTGAAGCTCGGCGGAAACTGCACCAGCAGCGCCCCGAACTTTCCAGCCGACGCCAGCGGCTCAACGCCCGCCTTGAACTCGTCCACATCCGCCTGACGCACGACCCCCGCGAGCTCTAGCGCTGCGGCCTCGGCGCCCGGGGCGTGGGCCGCCACCGTCTCCAGGAACATGGCCGGGTGCGTGAACTTCTGGAAGAGCTTGATCGCGAACTCGAAGGTGGCGGGCGTGCGGTCGGCCCACTGTGCGGTGACCGGCGCGCGCGGTTGGCCGTAGAAGGTCGAGTTCACCTCGACCACGTCGAACCAGCGCGCGTAGAACTCGAGTTCGTCGAAGCCGCGTGGGCGCGCGCCCTTCTCGGGATAGAACACGCCGTTCCACGTGCCGCGGCCGCCAGGGTAGCTCCAACCCGAGGTGCCGACGCGCAGGCTCATAGGCGGTCCGCGGCGAGAGTCATGCCGGCATTCGACACGCGATGCATCCCCACGGGCCGCGTTACTCCTTCCTCAGATATCGCCGGAACATCTTCGGTCGTCGCGCCTTGCCCGTGGGGCGCCTCGCGCGTCTCGGTGCAGCGCCATGACTCTCACCGAGGTCCGCTCGCGTACGCCTCTTTGTCGAAGCCGAACGTGACGGTCGAGCCTTGCACCAGGATGGGCCGTTTGATGAGGTTCGGCTGTTCCATCATGAGATCGATGGCTTCCCTCTTCGAGAGGGGCAGCAGCCGCGTCTTGAAGACCGGGCTGCGCGTGCTCACGGAGCGCAGGAAGTCCTTCGCGTCGATGTGCGCTTCCAGGAAGGCGCGGGACGGCGGCGCCTTGTTGATGTCACGGTCTTCCACCGCGACCCCGTGCTCGGCCAGGAAACTCCTGGCGTTCTTACAGGTGGTTCAGGTGGGTTTGGTGTAGAAGGTGGCGGTGGGCATCGAAGACTCCAAGCGGTCCGGACTACAATAATCGATTGCGGCGCCATGCGTTGCGCGGTCCATGCTGACGGTCAACGAGATTTTCTATTCCATCCAGGGCGAGTCGACCCATGCGGGGCGCCCCTGCGTGTTCGTGCGCCTGACGGCGTGCGACCTGCGCTGCACGTGGTGCGACAGCCCGTATGCCTTCCACGAAGGCGGCAAGATGTCGATTGACGAGATCGTCGCCGAGGTGACGCGCCACGGCTGCGATCTGGTCGAGATGACCGGCGGTGAGCCCCTGCTGCAGAAAGGGCTCTACCCGCTCATGGATCGCCTGCACGGCGCCGGCCTGCAGGTGCTCATCGAGACCGGCGGACACCGCAGCATCGAACAGGTGCCCGCTTTCGCGACGGTGATCATGGACGTGAAGTGCCCAGGCAGCGGCGAGGCCGCCAAGCACGACGCCGGCAACTTCGCGCGCCTGCGGCCACACGACGAGGTGAAGTTCGTGATCCGCGACCGCGCCGACTACGAATACGCGCGCGACGTGCTGGTGCGCGAACAGCTCGGCGGGAGAGTCGCCGGGGTGCTGTTCTCGCCAGTCCACGGCACGCTGGCGCCAAAAAGGCTTTCGGAGTGGGTCCTTTCTGACCGCCTCAAGGTGCGTGTGCAGTTGCAGGCGCACAAGTACATCTGGGGCGCCGACGTGCGCGGCGTCTAGACCGGCTACGAGCGCCGGGCCGGCGGCCCGCTCGTCTAGCTGCTGACCCGGTCGCGGCCGCTCTGCTTCGCGCGGAAGAGTGCGGCGTCGGCCCGGGTCACGAGCGCATCGAACGACTCGCCCAACCGCAGCGCGGCGACCCCGACCGAGAGCGTGCATGGAGGCGCATCGTCGGCCGCGCGTTCGCCCACCTGCCGGCGCAGGCGCTCGGCCACGTCGGCGGCGGCGTCGGTGTCCACGTCCGACACCAGCACCGCGAATTCCTCGCCGCCGTAGCGCGCCAGCAAGTCGCCGGGACGGAGCCCGGCCGTCAGTGCCACGGCGATGCGACGCAGGGCCGCGTCCCCGACCGCGTGTCCGTGCGCGTCGTTGAGGTCCTTGAAGCGGTCGACGTCGGCCATCAGCAATGCGCCCCCGCGGCCTTCGGTCAACAGACGCCCGACGTGCAACGGGAACACCTCGTCGAACCAGCGGCGGTTGTGCAGCGTGGTGAGGCCGTCGACCATCGACAGCCGCTCGAATCGCCGGCGCTCGTCGCTCGACCCGGCAAGCACCGCGTGGTCGTGCCGTACGCGACCGGCCAGCACGCGCAGCAGGTTCCGCGCGAAGACAGCGCTCGACTCGATGAGGTCCCAGACCCGGTCGTGGTCGAGCTGCAGCAGCGTGGTCGCATCGGCGGCGACCACGTCGGCCGACACGGGATGCCCATCGATGAGCGACAGCTCGCCCACGCATTCGCCGGGCCCGAGGCGGACGTGCGGCGTGTCCACACCTGGCAGCAGCACGTCGACGGCGCCCTCGGCCACGATGAACAGCGACGCGTTGAACTCGCCGGTGACGAGCAGCCGATCGCCCGCGGCCAGGCGGCGCGTCGTGGAGGCGTCGATGAGCGCAGTGCGGATGCGCGGCGTGAGCCGGGCGAAAAGCGGCGACGCGTCGAGCGCGGGCAACGCACGGTCGTTCATATTGGACTCGGCCACAGTGTGTCCGCTCGGGGGTCTTCGCGCAAGCGGCGCGCGATCCGCATCCATCGGCGCCGCCCGGGCTCCGTGTCGCGGGGAGGGGTCGAACGGGGCTGTGAACATGTCGATCCGGCGCCGCCAGGTCATCCTGCTGCTGTTTGCTCTTCTGCTGGCGTTTCCCGCGTCGGCCCGGGCCGCGCAACTCATGCTGTCGTGGACCGACAACGCCAGCGACGAGGACGGCTTCCTCGTCGAGCGTCGCGAGAGTGCCACGCCGACGTTCACCCAGGTCGCGTTTCTGGGGCCGAACGCCGCGGGCTACATGGACGACACGGTGCGGCCCGGCCAGTCGTATTGCTACCGCGTCCGCGCCGTCAACAGGGCCGGCGCGTCGGCCTACACCAGCGACGTCTGTGGCACCGCGACCGGCACCGCGCCGCTACCCCTGTCGGTCAGCCTGAATCAGCCTACGTTCCGCCAAGCCGACACGCTTGTCGCAACGGTCCACGCCGTGGCCGGTATCGTCTCGGCGCCGATTGACGCCTACGAGATCGAGTGGGGCATCGCCACGTGGGGGGAGACCCACAGGCCGATGTGAACCTGCAGCACGGTCTCATGACGCGGTGGCAGGCCAACAGCGTGCCGCACTTCCTGGGGGCCGGCCGCGGCGGCGTGATGCAGGAGGGCAGCGCGTACGGGTCGGCTCTAGGGCAGTACGCTGTCGTCCCGTTCGGCGATTGACCGGGGCGGCAGCGCCGCCAGCTTCGCGTCGCTGCCGCTCGACTTCTACGCGTCGGGCCCGCGCTTCGTGTTCGCGCGCAATCAGTGGGGAGACGCACCCCTCGCGCGGCACGGTCCTACTGTCGTTTCAGCGGGGCGGCACGTCTACCGGCGGCACCATCACGATTGGCGGCGTGACCGCGAACCTGACCTCGACCGTGCAGGCCATGTCGGTGTCCGACAACGGTGTCGCGTGGGGCGGTAGCGCCGCCACGACCGCGCCCGTTGCGCCGACGGGACTGCGTGTGGCGCCCTCAGCGTTCGTCGTCAGGTGACGCTATGTCGCTACGGAGCGACGCGAAACGTGTAGCGCTGCACCGCCTCGGCGTCGCCTCGCCACACCGTCACGACGTAGTCGCCCGCTTGCAGTGCATAGGCCGGCAGCGTCACGCTGGCGTAGACCCCGTCGGCGCCGGCCTGAGCGGCATCAACGGGCCAGCGCCGCGCCCTGTCCCCAGCTCCGGCCGGCCCGATCTCGGCAACGAGCTGATCGACGTCAGCAAGGTCGCCCGCGAGTCGCAGCATGACTTGGGCCACGCCCGGGGGCATCGACAGGGTGGGCGGCGCCTGGTCGTCCTGCGAGGCCAGCGTGATGGTTGGCACAGGCACGCCTGGCGTGGCGTTGGTCGTGCCGGCAGCTGGACCGCCGCACCCGGCGATCGGCACCAAGGCCGACACCATTGCCGCCACGACGCCCACCGCCACACGGTTCTGGAGCGTGCATCGTATTTTGTGGGAGAACGGCAAACGGACTGGGGCGGAAGGCGACATCAGAGGTCACTCCAGTGTGCCTGCGATGGCGAGCTATTGTCGACCGCGGGAGCGTGCCGGCCGCGTTGAGCGACAATGTTGGTCATGCCTGCCGCCGTCGTCCTCCTCAGCGGAGGTCTCGATTCCTACACCGCCGCGGCTGTCGCCCAGTGCGAAGGGTTCGACCTCTACGCCCTCACCGTGCACTACGGCCAGCGCCACGTGCAGGAGCTCGATGCCGCGCGCCGCGTGGCGGCATCGCTCGGTGTGCGACGGCACCTCGAGATCGAGGTCGATCTCTCGCGCATGGGCGGCTCCGCGCTCACTGCCGACATCGACGTCCCCAAAGACCAGCCCATCGACCCGGCGGTGATTCCCATCACCTATGTGCCGGCTCGCAACACGGTCTTCCTGTCACTGGCGCTCGGCTGGGCCGAAGTCGTCGGCGCGTCGGATCTGTTCATCGGCGTGAACGCCCTCGACTACTCCGGCTACCCGGATTGCCGCCCCGAATTCATCCGCGCGTTCGAGGCGCTGGCGAGGCTGGCCACCAAAGCGGGCGTGGAAGGGCAGGCGTTGGCCGTGCGCGCGCCGCTCATCGAGCTGTCGAAGGCCGACATCGTGCGCCTGGGCGTATCGCTCGGACTCGACTACGGCCTGACCCACAGCTGCTACGACCCGCTGCGCGACGGCCGACCCTGTGGCCACTGCGACAGCTGCCGACTGCGCGCGGCGGGCTTCGCCGACGCCGGGGTCGTCGACCCGCTCGTGGGATACTCGGCGCCAGGACACCCATGACCGAACGCCTGTACTACACCGACGCCTACCTGCAGCAGTGTGAATCCGACGTCGTCTCGTGCGCGCCAGCCGGCGAACATTTCGAGGTGGTGCTTGCGGCCACTGCGTTCTACCCAACCTCCGGCGGACAGCTCCATGACACCGGCACGCTTGGCCGCCGGCGTGTGCTCGACGTGATCGACCGCGAGGTTGCGGGCGTCGTGCACGTGGTGGACGGACCGCTCGAGGTGGGTGCACGGGTGACGGGCGCCATCGACTGGACGCGACGGTTCGATCACATGCAGCAGCACACGGGCCAGCACGTGCTGTCGGCGGCGTTCGAGTCGGTGTGCAGCGCGCGCACGGAGAGCGTCCACCTCGGTACGTCGAGCGCGACCATCGACGTGGGGCGGGTGGTCTCGCCGCAAGAGATCGCCGCTGCGGAGAGCGACGCCAATCGTGTCGTCTGGGAGAACCTCGAGGTGCGCGTGCGCTTCGTCACGGCGGATGAAGCCGCGACGCTGCCGCTGCGCAAGGAATCCGGACGTACGGGCACGCTCCGGCTCGTCGATGTCGCCGACTACGACCTCTCGGCGTGCGGCGGCACGCACGTGTCGCGCACGGGCGCCATCGGCCTGATCAGTATCGCCGGCTGGGAAAAATTCAAGGGCGGCACGCGCGTCGAGTTCCGGTGCGGTGGCCGCGCGCTGGCGCAGCTGCGCGAGTGGCGCGACGCGCTCACGGCGACCAATCGCGCGTTGTCGGTGTCGCCGGCGGAACTCGCGCCGGCCATCGAGCGGCTGCAGAGCGAGAACAAGGTACTCGGCCGCACGGTGCGCACGCTGCAGGAGCAACTCGCCGGGCACGTAGCCGCGGAACTGGTGACGACCGGCACGCAGGCGAGCGGCCGTGTGGTCGTGGCGCAGTCGCTCGACGGCTGGGACGCCGCCGGTCTGAAGGCCATCGCGGCGGCGGTCGCGGCCACGCCGGGCGCGAGCGCTGCGGTGTTCTCCGCCGCCACGCCTGCGCTTGTGGTCGTCGCGCGTGCGGCCGACGCGACCGTCGATGCGGCCGCAGTGCTGAAGGCGCTCGTCTCGCGCTTCGGCGGCAAAGGCGGCGGCAAGCCCGACCTCGCGCAGGGGGGCGGGCTTGCCGGCGACATCGACGAGATCGTGGCGGCCGCTCGCGACCTGCTCTGCTCGTAGCGGGCCTCGCCCCCGCTACCTGGGCGCCATCCGAAGTGCCCCGTCGAGGCGAATCACCTCGCCGTTCAGCATCACGTTTTCGAGTACGTGCCGGACGAGGGCGCCGTACTCCGACGGCCGGCCCAGTCGTGACGGGAACGGCACCTGTTGTCCAAGTGAGGTACGCGCGGCTTCGGGCAGCGCCGCCAGCAGCGGCGTGTCGAAGATGCCGGGGGCAATGGTGACGCAGCGGATGCCCGCCGACGCGAACTCGCGCGCCACCGGCAGCGTGAGTGCCACGATGCCACCCTTCGAGGCGGCATAGGCGGGCTGACCGATCTGGCCGTCGAAGGCGGCAATCGAGGCCGTATTGATGATCACGCCGCGTTCGCCGGTGTCGGCGTCGGGCGTGTTCGTCAGCATGAGGGCTGCGGCCAGACGGATTACGTTGAACGTACCGGAAAGGTTGACGCGGATGGTCTTCTCGAAGAGGTCGAGCGCATGCGGGCCGTTCTTGCCCACGACCTTCGCCGCCGGCCCGATGCCGGCCGCGTTCACCACGCCGTGGAGTCCGCCGAAGGTGGCGACGGCGACTTGGATGGCAGCGAGCAAATCGGCTTCGCTCGTCACGTCAGTTTTCACGAATGTCGCACGGGCACCAAGTACCTGTGCCGTGGCGGCGCCGACCTCGCTGTTCACGTCCACCAGGACGGTGTTGCCGCCGGCCGCCACGAGGGCTTCCGCGGCCCCCCGGCCCAGCCCGGACGCGCCGCCGGTGACGAGAAACGTCCTGCCTTCGATACGCATCTGACAACGCTCCGTTTGGCTGCACAAGGGCGCGCCACGCCTTCAGGATATCAGCCCTGACGTACAATTCATGGACGCCCGCGGCGCCCCTGCCGCGCGACGAGACCCCGTCATGACCGAGTATCTGCGCTGCTGCATCGCCGCCGACCTGCGCATGTCCATTCAGCGCTATCGGTCGTTTGCATGCTTGCCGTCCTGACCGGGCTCGCCGCCGGCTTCTTTCACGTCCTGGCCGGCCCCGACCATCTGGCCGCCGTGGCTCCGCTGGCCGTCAGCGACGAGCGCGCCGCCTGGCGCTCTGGCCTGGAGTGGGGCGTCGGGCACACGGCCGGCGTGATGCTCGTGGGCATGCTGCTGCTGGCCTTCCGTGAACTGCTGCCCCTCGACGCATTGTCGGCGTGGAGCGAACGCGCCGTCGGAGCCGCGCTCGTGGCGCTTGGCGGATGGGGACTGTGGAGCGGAAGGCGGCCTCATGGTCATAGCCACGTCTCGGGCCGGGCGTCTTTCGCTATGGGCACGATGCACGGACTGGCCGGCAGCTCGCATCTGTTCGGGGTGCTGCCGTCGTTGATGTTTGCCTCGCGGGTGGACGCGGGCGTCTACCTGGCCGCCTTTGGCGTGGGTGCCATTGCGGCGATGACCGCGTTTGCTGCGGTGATTGGCTCGGTGGCGACAGCCTCTGGGCGCTCGAGCGTCTCGGTGCAGCGCGCCATTCTCTACGCCACGTCGCTGGTTGCCGTCGCCGTGGGCGGCGTGTGGCTGCTCGCCTAGATCGTGCGCACGCGCTAAGATCGTGGCGCGTGATATTCCTTCGAGCGTTGGTCCCGGGCGTGGCGGCGGCGGTCGTGGTCATGCTGGCGGGCTTCAGTCTCGCCGACCTCATCGGTCAGGCCCTGTTGGCCGCGCGCGGCCTGGCGGGCGCCAGCCCGGTGTCGGGCGTGCCGGTGGCCATCGTGATCGGCCTCCTGTTGCGCAACCTGCTGACACCGCCGGTCACGTTGGGCCCCGGGTTGAAGTTCTGCACCACGACGCTCCTGCGGCTTGGCATAGTGCTTGTGGGCATCAAGCTGAGCATCGTGGAGATGGCGCGGCTCGGCGCGGCCGGCCTGCCCGTCGTGGTCGCGGCCATCGCGACCGGCCTCGTGTTCGTCACCTGGTTCAACAAACGGCTTGGGCTGCCGCCGCGACTCGGCATCCTCATTGCCGCAGGCACCAGCATCTGCGGTGTGACGGCCATTGTGTCAACCGCGCCGGCTATCGACGCCGACGAACGCGAAGTGGCCTACGCGGTTGCCAACGTCGTGGCCTTCGGGCTCTTCGGCATGCTGGTGTACCCCTATCTGGCCCACGCGCTGCTGCCGGGGTCGGCGGCGATCGGACTCTTTCTCGGCACCGCCGTGCACGACACCTCGCAGGTCGTGGGCGCGGCGCTTACCTATCGTCAGATCTACGCTGACGACGCCGTGCTACGTGTCGCCACGGTCACCAAGCTCACGCGCAACCTGTTTCTGGCGGTCGTCATTCCGATCCTCACCTGGCTGCACCGCCGTGACGGCTCCGACGGATCCGGCGCCCGGAAGACCGCAACGAGCTGGCGATCGCTCGTGCCGTCGTTCGTGCTCGGGTTCGTAGCCATGGCCGCGGTGCGATCGGTCGGCGACACGATGCTCGGCGCCGGGCGGCTCGCCTATGGCGTGTGGGACTCCGCTGGGTGGAGCGCGTTGACGTCGCTGCTGGGTGACCGCATCGGCGCCCAGTGGTTGCTCGGCACGGCGATGGCGGCTGTAGGCCTCAACACCAGCTTCTCGGTGTTCAAAGGTGTGGGCCTGAAGCCGTTCGCCGTGGGCATGGCGGGAGCGTTGGTGGTCGGAGCCGTGGGATTTGTCATGGCGGCCCTCCTGGGTCGATTCGTGACGCTCTGAAGTCGTCGCAGGCAAGACAGGTGACCTGTGCGGGCAAGCGGCAGCGAATATGCCGTGCAGTCTGGCTTGACCGGCGCGCAAGTCTACAAAAGAATCTGACGCGCTCGTCGACCCGACGTCCTTCGGCATCACACTCGCCCGGTCTTGCCGCGATCGTCGTCGCGGCCCTCGGTACCGGGACACTGTGGGTGGGCACGACGTTTGGTGCACGAGCGGCGCGGGCGTCGGGCCAGCCCCAGTCCAGGCCGGGCCTACGGCTCGGCCGACAGGCCCACTAGCGCCAGCAGCAGTACATCCACGCGAGCATCGATCTCGCTGGCCGGCACGTCGAAGCCGTTGCTGATGAATGCAAAGGCCAGCGGCTCGTCGGCCGTGGTGCGCACGAAACCGGCCAACGACCGCACGTTCGACATCGACCCCGTCTTGGCGTGCACGCGTCCGGCGCCGGGCGTGTTGGCCAGACGCCTCGACAGTGTGCCTGGGCGGCCGGCTTCGGGCAACGCCTCGAGCAGCGGACCTCGCAGTTCCAGCCGGGTCCACGCGGCGGCCAGCGTCTCCACGAGCGTGTCAGCCGAGAGGTAGTCGTTACGCGACAGGCCCGAGCCATCTCGGGCGTGGAAGCCGTCAACGGCCACCCCAAGGTCGCTCAGCGTGGCGCGCAGCGCGGCGATGCCATCAGCGGCCGACGCGGGTGGCACGGCATCGAGCGCCGTGACCAGCGTTTCCGCGTAGCTGTTCCGGCTCCACTGCAGCAATGGCCGAACGATCTCGCTGAGCGGCGGCGACAAGTCCAGGAGCAGCGTGGTGCCGTCGGCGGCGCGTGGCCGCTCACTCTGTTCGTCGATGTCCATGGCCGCGCCGTCGACCGCAATGCCGTGACGCATCAGCGTCGCGCGCAGTTCCGCCACAAAGAAGAGCGTGGGGTTGGCGACAGCGACCATGTCGGACGCCGGCACCGCGCCGAGGGGCACGCGGCCCGTCACGTCGAGGAAGCGCGTGCCGGGCACCCGCGACATCGCCAGCCAGGCCTCGGCGTCTGCAGCGGCCGTGAGCGCCTGCACGTCGAGGAACAGTCCGTGGTTGGACGGCGACACGTAGACGACCGGTGGGGCGCCAGGCGTGGCGCCAGGGCCTACTGTGACCTCGGCTTCGTTGTCGTTGAACTGCAGCGCGCCGTAGGCCGCGCCGTAGCCCACGGCAAGGTCATCCCACGCCCAGCCAATGCCCCACCCTGGCTGCTCCAGCGCCGAGTCGTCCCCCACGACGTGCCCGGAGATGTGGCGGATGCCTTGTGCGCTGAGCGCGCGCGCCCAATCGTCAAACGCCGCTGCGCGACCCGGGTGGCGGGGGTTGATCGTGGG
>JANORI010000669.1:0-5074 GCA_031415235.1 Acidobacteriota bacterium
GTGACGAGCTCGACATCGCCGAGCGCGATCCGTCCCACCGTCTTGTGCAGCACAACGGTCTGTGGCCGGCCCGCGCGCGCACCCACGGCCGGCTGCTTCAATTCCACCAGTACGCCGCCGGCGGCCGACGGGTGGATGAACGCGACCAGGGCGCCTTCCGCACCCGGCCGTGGCACATCGTCGATGAGCCGCACGCCTGCGGCGCGGAGTTCATCGAGCGCGGCGCGGATGTCGTCGACAGCCAATGCGACATGGTGCAGGCCGGGGCCCCGCTTCTCTAGAAACCGTGCGATCGGCGACCCCGGCGCGGTGGCCTCCAGCAGTTCGAGCATCGCGCCGCCGGCCGGCAGAAACGAGGCGCGCACCTGCTGGCTGTCGACCTGTTCCGTGTGGGCCACCTGCAGACCGAGGCGGTCGCGGTACCAGGTCGTGGCGTCGCCGGCCGACGCCACGGCGATGCCGATGTGATCCAGGCGCACCTTCATGCCGACTCCCACGCCGGACCCAGGGCGCGGGCCATGATCGCGTTCGCCGCCGAGTACGGATCGACCTCGCGGGCGGCGATGCGCGCGACGAGCGCATCGAACTCGCCGGGCACGAGCACGTGAGACTCCACGTGCGCCAGGAAGCGCCGCGCCAGTAGCTCGCGCAGCCGGTACTCCTGACGCGCGGCCAGACGGCTCCGCCGCACGCCCACGGTGTGAGCGCGGAACGCGCGGATGGCAGTCCACAGCTCAGCCACGCCCGCGCCGGAGGTCGCCTCGGTACGCACAATCGGCGGCCGCCACTGCCCGTCGCCGAACGCCTGCAAGGCGAGATTCGACTCGATTGCCGTGACCATGCGGTCGGCGCCATCACGGTCGGCCTTGTTGACGACATAGATGTCGGCAATCTCCATGATTCCGGCTTTGAGCGCCTGGACGTCATCTCCTGTGCCTGGCACGAGCACGACAATGGAGATGTCGGCCGTCCGGACGATGTCCACCTCGTCCTGCCCCACTCCCACGGTCTCGACAATCACAATCGTCTTGCCGGACGCGTCGAGCACGACCGCCACGTCGGAGGTCGCGCGCGCAAGCCCACCGAGATGACCGCGCGTGGCCATGCTGCGAATGAACACGCCGGGGTCGCTCGCATGCGTCTGCATCCGCACCCGGTCGCCCAGAATCGACCCGCCGGTGAACGGACTCGTGGGATCGACGGCAACCACGCCCACCCTCTCGCCAGCCGCCCTCGCATCGGTCACCATGCGGTCGACGAGCGTGCTCTTGCCGGCTCCGGGCGGGCCGGTGACGCCCACGAGGTACGCCCCGCCGGTGTGCGGAAAGAGCTGGCGCACCAGCGACGCGGCCGAGGGACCATCGTCTTCGATGACCGAGATGGCCCGGGCCAGCGCCCGTGGGTCACCGGCCAGGACGCGCTCGCCCAATGGCACTCGGTCGGTCACGTCAGTGCGCCAGCAGTTGCCGCGCAATCACGAGCCGCTGAATCTCGCTCGTGCCTTCGCCGATCGTGGTGAGCTTCACGTCTCGGAAGAACTTCTCGGCCGGGTAGTCCTTGACGAAACCGTAGCCACCAAGAATCTGCACGGCGTCTTCCGACGCGCGCACCGCGATCTCGCTCGAATACAGCTTGGCCATCGACGACTCCAGCGTCATGCGCCGTCCCTGATCCTTGAGCCAGGCGGCGCGGTACGTGAGCAGGCGCGCCGCGTGCACGCGCGTAGCGTGGGTCACGAGCTTCGCACGAATCGGGGAGAAGGTGCCGATGAGGGCGCCAAACTGCTTCCGCTCGAACGCGTAATGGCGGGCCGTCTCGTACGCGCCCTGGGCCAGGCCGACGGCAAGCGCGGCAATGCCGATCCGGCCGGCATCGAGCACCTGCAGCGTCTGGATGAAGCCCTGCCCTTCCTCGCCAATGAGATGGTCGGCTGGCACGCGGCAGTCCTGCAGGATGACCTCGGCCGTCTCGCTCGCGCGCATGCCGAGCTTGTCTTCCTTCTTGCCCCTCACGAACCCGGGCGTGCCGCGCTCGACGATGAAGGCCGAGATGCCCTTGCTGCGCTTGGCCCGGTCGGTGACAGCCATCACGACCACGACATCCGCCGACGCACCATGCGTGATGAAGCTCTTCGCCCCGTTCAGCACCCAGCTCTGCCCATCACGCACGGCGGCCGTGCGCATCGACGCCGCATCGCTGCCCGAGCCAGCCTCGGTAAGTCCCCACGCCGCCAGTTTCGCGCCGGTCGCAAGCGGCGTGAGGAATTCAGCCTTCTGTGCCTCGGAGGCGAACATCGCGATATGAGCGGTGCCAAGCCCGTTGTGTGCGGCGACCGACAGCGAAACCGACGGGTCCACACGCGCCAGCTCTTCGAGGGCGATGCAGTAGTCCACCGCCGACATGCCGGCGCCACCGTGACTCTCGGAAATCTGGATGCCCATCAGGCCGAGTTCGGCCAGCTTCGGCATCAGCTCGTGTGGAAAATGCTGGGCGTCGTCCCACGCGCGCAGATGGGGACGGATCTCGGTCTCGGCAAAGGCACGTACGCTGCGGGCCAGGAGCTGCTGCTCGTCGGAAAGGGAGAAATCAGTCATCCAGGCGGACGCGCTACCCGTCGGTAGGATCATATCATCCGGCTCAGGAGGGTCCGACCGGGGGTGTCGCCCAGCTCACCGATTCGACGTGCGCGCGGTCTGGCGGCCGGCCCCAAGCCGTCAGCGCTGCGGTTTGGGGAGCCGGGCGAGTGACAAATCGGCCAGCAGGGCCAGTGACAACCTGGACGGCGGGCCGGCCAACGCGTCGCGGTACTTCACGAGCTCTGGTTCCGGCAGTGCCGCCATCAGCGCGTCGAGCACCACCGAGGGCCGATAGTCCGTGTCGGCGACCGGCGACGCCAGCCAGTGCACGTAGACGGCGTTGCCTTTGGCGTCTGGCTCCTGGGCCTTGAACACCTGCCATCCGCCTGAGCGAGCGGGCGCCTCCGGCCCCGCGGCCGCCATGGCCGCGCCCAGCGCCGCAATTACGGCTTCATAGTCGCCGGTCCGGTCGGGCTTGACGAGCACCAGCACCAGTCCCGATGTGCCGGCCGGAAACGTGAGTCGGGAAGGATCGGCGGACACCGCCTGAGGCGCAGCCGCAGCGGCGGGTGGAGGCGGCGCGCTGCCGGCGCTCTGGAGGAGCGCCAGCAGCCAGGCAAGTGAGGTAGTCACCAGGTGAGGCCCACGAGGGACCTCGATGGAGCTACTGCTGCCCCATCGACATGAGCTTGGTGAGTGGCGTGATGCCACGGCCCGCAAACGAGTCCTTGTACTTCTGGAAGAACTCCTGGACCTCGACCGGGAATACCTCGGCGATGAGGCGGCTGATGTCGTATTCCTGCCCTTTCACCACCGGATTGATGAACATGATGTAGGCCACGTTGCCGTTCACCGGCGTGCTGGCCTTGAACACGGTCCATCCGGCCGCCTGGGCCTTGCGCTCGGCCTTCTCGCTCTTGGCGAGCGATTCCTTCACCTTGGCCAGCACCGATTCGAATTCGGCGGTCTTGTCCGGCTTGATGAGCACGGTGATCGTGGCCGCGTCGCCTTCCAGTGCCAATACCGGCGCCGCCGGGGCCGCCGCGTCCTGCGCAGACGCAGGCGCGCCAACGCACAACACCGCGGCCAGCGCCGCACCCATCACCCACGGCCGGCTCACGGCCGGAGACATACCGAAAACTCGAACCATTGAAAAGCCTCCTTGCGGCGAAAGACCGCTACTCTACCGTAATTCCGTGGCCGATGAAAATGGCCATGACGTCATTAGCTACCAGCATCCCCGTACGGGTCAAGTAGATCCGTCGTCCGGCTTCGTGGACCAGGTGTCCGGCCTGCACATGGGGCGCGAGCGCGGCGCCGTATGCCTGCCACACGTCCACACCGTATCGGTTCGCGATTCCGGCAAGGTCCACTCCGTCGGCCAAGCGGAGCCCCATGAACAGCGCCTCCTCCAGTCGGCTTGCCCGGTCGCGCGTGATGCGCTCGGCTGCGACGTCGAAGCCGGCAGCCACCCGCGCGATATAGTCGCCAGTGCCGGCCACAACGCGCCACCGCTCGCCGTCGCGAGCGCCGTGGGCCCCGGGGCCGAACGCCAGCCACTCGCCGTCGCGCCAGTAGTTCAGGTTGTGGCGGCTCTCGCGCCCGGGACGCGCCACATTCGAGATCTCGTACTGGCGGTAGCCGGCGCGCTCGAGCGTCTCCATCGTATCCAGGTACATGTCCGCGGCATCGTCGTCGGGCGCCACCGACCAGCCGGCGCGGGCCATCTCCTCGCGCAGCGGCGCGTTGGGATACACCTCGAGCAGATAGAGCGACGCGTGCTCCGGTCCAATGGCGATGAGGCGCTCGACCGACTCGCGCAGATGTGCGGGCGTCTGCTGCGGCAGCCACAGCATCAGGTCGAGGCTCAGGTTGTCGAATCCGGCCGTGCGGGCCAGCGCCACCGCCTCTGCCGCGCGCTCGGCACTGTGGAGCCGGCCCAGCCGGCGCAGTTCGTCGTCGCGAAACGACTGCACACCGAAACTGAGACGGTTCACGCCGGCGTCCAGGTAGCCGCTCAGCGTCGCGGCCGACACGCTCTCAGGATTGGCTTCGAGGGTGATCTCGGCTGACGTCGACACGGCAAAGGACGCGCGGCAGGCCGCCAGGATGTCGGCGACCTCGCCCGGCGTCAGTAGCGACGGAGTGCCTCCGCCGAAGAAGATCGACTCGACGGCCACCGCGTCGGCATGCCGGCGGATGTCGGTCTGCAGCGCCGTGACGAACTGCGACTTGACGGCCTCGTCGAGCAGGCCGCGCGTGAAGTTGCAGTAGTTGCAGATGGCGGCGCAAAACGGAACGTGCAGATACAGGCCGGCCACCGTCGCTCGCCTAGCTCGACCCGCCCTTGCCGCCTGACCAGTTCAGGTCGGCAGTGCCCTTACCCCGCAGCGACGCGCGCGCCGTCCCCTTCGCCCGATCGGGGAAGCCGCCATGGCGCCGGTTGCCGTCCGACACTGGCGACTGCTTATCGTAGCGCGCCAGGTCGGCCGGGGTGT
>JANORI010000670.1:0-15079 GCA_031415235.1 Acidobacteriota bacterium
AAGAGGTACAACGGCACCGAGAGCAGGCCCACCACCATGCCGAGCGTGGCCGATCCGCGTCGTCCGCCCCACTTCTCGGACAGCGCGCCCAGCACGACGGCGCCAATCAAGCCGCCGGCGTTCAGCAGGAGCAGAAACGACAGCGGCTGCAGTTTCATCGTCGCCAGCAGGGTGGGATACCAGAACGTCGTCGACTGGTACACCGATACGAACGCGCCCATCAGCAGCGACGTGTGCAGCGTGACCCAGATAAGATCGCGGTCGAACAGCCGGCCGAGAGACAACCGTGCGCCGCCACCCTCCGCCAGCAGCTTCTTCCGGCGCTCCAGCCAGATCGGGCTTTCTGGCACCGTCCACATGACGGCAAACACGATGGCCGCCGGCACCACGCCTGCCCAGAGCATGACGCGCCATGCCCACTCGGGCCGGTGGCTCACGTACGGATAGCCGAGTTGGTACACGAGCGACGAGAGCAGAAAGCCGAACGAGTAGCCGCCCTGCAGGAACCCCGACGCGATGCCGCGCAGGTGCTGCGGCCAGTGTTCGAGCGCCAGCGGCATGCCCGCCGCCCACATGCCGCCCATGCCGATACCGAAGAGCCCGCGGAACGCAAACAGCATCACGTAGGTGTTCGACGCGCCGCTCAGGAACGCAAACAGCGTGTACCACGCAATCGAAAAAAGAATCGGCCCCTTGCGGCCGTAACGATCTGCGAAGGTGCCCGCGCCGATGCCGCCGACCACCCGGAAGAGCAGCGTGACCGTACCGAGCAGGCCCGCGAGCCCCTTGTTGATGGAGAAGCTCTGCTGGATGTCGACCAGCACGAAGGTCAGGATGGTGAAGTCGAAGGCGTCGAGCACCCAGGCGGCAAAGGTGGTCAGGAACGCCTTCCACTGCACCCTCGACACCTGGCGGTACCACGGCAATTGCGACATGTGCGCAGCATCCTATCAGCCCCGGCTAGAATGGGCCGTCGGACACTTTCCGGCACGGACGAACGGACTGCGATACATGACTTGGGCCACCGTACGCTCCGCGACACTCGGATGCACGTTGGCCAGCTCCGCCTCAGGGTTGAAGGCCGTGCGCCCGGGCAAGGCGCGGGCGGCGCCAGAGGATCTGGGCGCGGCCGAAACCCTGACGCGAGCGCTTGCGTCCGCCCACCCGCGTCGATGATCCTAGGGAGCGGGCGTGTGACGCGCCGTTCTTCGTTCCTGTTCCTGCTCTTGTTCCCCGGTCCCGGTTCCTGTACTTATGGCCAGTCTGATTGAAGCAATCGAAATCAAGCGCAAGACGTTCTTCGAGTTCGAGGGCGCCCCATACCACTGCATCGACGTCGAGGTCAGTAAACCGACTGCGCGCGGCGGCCAGACCCTGGTGCGGCTGAAGATGCGCAACCTGCTGACCCGCGCCGTCTTCGACAAGACCTTCAGAGCCGGCGAGAAGTTCGCCGAACCCGATCTGGTGCAGGTGCCGGCCACCTATCAGTATTCCGACGGCGATGCCTTCTTCTTCATGGAAGACGGCACGTTCGAGACCCTGTCACTGACCGCCGGGACTGTCGGCGACGACAAGGGGCTGCTCGTGGACAACGTGGTCTTGAAGGTGCAGAAGTTCAACGGCAACCCGATCGCCCTCGAGTTTCCCGCGCACATCGAGATGACGATTGCCGACACCGAAGAAGGGGCCCGCGGCAACACGGCGAGCGGCAACGTCACCAAGGTGGCCGTCACCGAGACCGGTCTGCAGATTCATGTGCCGCTCTTCATCAAGACCGGCGAGCGCGTGAAGGTGCACACCGAGACGCGCGACTTCGCCGGCCGCGCCTAGCGAGTCGCGCGCGGTCTCTTTGCCTTGGGCCTGGCCTTCGGCATCGCCACTACGCCCTGGAACGCGAGCAGCATCGCCGCCCGCACGGCAGGCGCCATGGCCGGGCGAAGCATCACCTTTGTGTAGCCTTGCCGGCCCCACGCGCCGCTGCCGGGCTCGAACATCGTCGGGTGATCGCGCTGGAACACCGCCTGCTGCTCGGGCGTGAGCTTCACCATCGCCGTCGTGTCGTTGCCGTGCAGCGACGCGAAGATGCGGCCGTTGGCGCGGAAGTCGGGGTGTCCCATGTGCGACGCCTCGACTGCGCCGTCGAAGCCGAGCACGATGTCACGGAAGTCGTCTTCGGTCATGGCGGCCGTCCTCATGAGCGCAGGGATCCACGGGAAGCGCGTGGCTGCGTCACAATAGTGGCATGGAGCGCGCCGACCGCACATTCTTCACCTGGAACGCCGCGGTGTCGGCCGCGGCCGTGGCCTTGATTGCCTACTTCCTGCGCCGCGACGCCGGCCCCACCGGCGGCATCGATCTGTCGTTCGTGCCCGCCGTGAACGCGACGTGTAATGCGCTGGCGTCGGTCTGCCTGATCGCCGGCTACGTCGCCATCCGCCGCAAGGCTGTGCACCTGCACCGGTGGTGCATGGTGACGGCCTTTGCCATGTCGGCCGTGTTCCTTGTGGGCTATCTGTCGTACCACTACGTGCATGGCGACACGAAGTACGCGGGCGACGGCCTGGGCCGCACGCTCTACCTGCTGGTGCTGGCGTCGCACGTGATCCTGTCGATCGCGGTCGTGCCCGGTTGTCTGACGTCGTTCTACTTCGCGTTCACCAGGCAGTTCGAACGCCACCGGCGGCTCAACCGCGTGTTCCTGCCGATCTGGCTCTACGTGTCGGTGACCGGTGTCGCGATCTACTTCATGTTGCGCGCCTAGTCCCCTGGAGCCGTGATGCCTCGCATGATTCCCGGGCGCGCCATCCCTTCGGGATCGCAGCGCGCGGATGGACGTGCAGGGCCGCGGGAGACCTCGGCGGCTCGGCGCCCCCGACGATATGATTGACGGGTGAGGTGGAGGATCCCAGGCCGGCTCGCCTGGGCGGTCGTGGCCGTGGCCGCGCTCGTCGGGGCGTTGATCGTGCTCGCGCAATCGCCGCCGGCAACGCAGTGGAGCCGCGACTGGGTCGTTCGGCAGGTGGCCGCCCGCTGGCAACTCGACCTGGCGGCCGGTCGGCTCGATCTCGATCTCGTCACCCGCCGGGTGTCGCTCACCGACGTGCGCCTGTCGGCGCCCGGGCACGCCGACGCGCCGTTCTTCACCGCTCGACTGGTGTCCGTCACTCTGCCGTGGTCGGTCGTACGCGGCGACGTGCGGTTGACGCCGCTCGAGGTCGAGGGCGCGCGGGTGCTGCTCGTGCGCGAAGGCGGCGTGCTCGTGAACCTGCCGCCGCCGTCGGGAATGCCCGCACCCGAGACGCCCCGCCGACTGGACGTGCGAGGTCTCGAGGTCCGCGGGCTCGACGTCGACTACTTCGACCGCACCGGCGACCTCGACGTGACGGTGCGCGACCTGCGTGCCGCGCTTTCGGAACGCGA
This sequence comes from Acidobacteriota bacterium, assembly GCA_031415235.1. Lineage (GTDB taxonomy): Bacteria > Acidobacteriota > Vicinamibacteria > Vicinamibacterales > UBA2999 > CADEFD01. The sequence goes on from JANORI010000670.1 coordinate 3,421, forward strand.
CAGCCGCATCTTTGCGGGCGCCAGCGGCACGCTCACCGCAATGTCGATCGGCGTCCGCCTCGGCGACCGTGCCACGACGAGCGGCCCGGTCGAGGGGCGCATGGCCTTCGACGGATCGAACGTATCGCTGCAGGCGCTCACGGTGCCGTTCCCCGAGGCACGCGTGGTGGCCGATGGCCGGATCAACCGCGTGCTCGACGACGTGCGATTTGCGCTCACGCTGGCCGGCACGCTCGACTTCGCATCCATGGCCGCGTGGACGCCGCCGCCGGTGCCCGTCTCCGGCGCCGGCGCGTTCGCCGGCACGTTCGAGGGTCCGCTCGGCGCCTACGCGCTGCGCGCAGACTTCAGCTCTGACGCCCTGACCATCGGACGGGTGAAGCAGATGTCGCTTGGCGGCGTGCTGACGCTGACCTCGCCGCGGGCCGTCATCGAGCCCCTGACCATCACCACTCCGGCCCAGGGCGGCACCGCGCGGCGCGGTGTGTTCGACGGACGCTTCGCCTACGAGTTCGGCGGCTCCAGCGCCTTCGATCTTGGTGGCGCGTTTCGCGATCTCGACCTCGACGTGGCGCTGGCGTTGTACGAGCAGGACCCCGTATCGGCGGCCGCGTGGCAGCAGGGCACGCTCTCGCTCACCCGCGACGCGCCGTTGGCGCCCATGCGCATGCGCGCTCGAGGGCGGAGCACGCCGCTCGTGCGCGCCGACCGCGTGGCCCTCGAGGGCTCCTGGGACGCCACGCTGGAGCGGGACCGCTGGGTCGTGCGGCACGACCACCGCCTCCTCGATTCGGCGCGCGCGTTTGGCACGTTGCAGTGGGCCGCAGGTGCCGAGCCGGCGCGTACGGCGCTCACCGGACCCGTCACCCTCGACATCTCGGACGTGGGGCCGGCCATTCGAGCCGCGCGGCGCTCGGGCATCGGCATGTCCGCGGCGCTCGTCGCGCTGAAGGGCACGGCACAAGGCGCGCTGACCGTGGGCGGCACGCTCGAGCGGATGCTGGTGACGGGCCACGTGGAGTCTCTCGATCTGGTGCTACCGACCGGCGCCGGCGCGACGGCCAGCGCCGAGATCGCCTACGACGAGGACTCGCTGAGCGCGTCGAGCTTTGCACTCGACACGCCGGGCGCGCGCGTGACCGGCCAGGTGCAGATGGGCATGGTGTCGAGCCGGCTCTCAGGCGCCTTCGAGGCGTCGATCGATTCCCTCCCGACGTTCCTCGCGCCGTGGGCCGAGGCCTCATCGGTCGCGGGCACGCTGCAGATTGCCGGCACGATTGGCGGTACCACCGACGTGCCCGATGTGCCGCTGCGCGTGCAGTCCACACCGCTCACGTATGACACCCAACGCCTCGGCACACTGGCGGGCGACGCGCGTCTGCTCGGCACGGATCTGAGAATCGATCGTCTGGTGCTCGACCAGGGCCCCGGTCAACTCCGCGCGTCTGGACGCGTGGACTACGAGTCCTACGCCTACGACGCCACGGTGGAAGGACACGGCCTGACGTGGACGCGTCCGGTCCCTGGGGCACAGGTGGAGGCGGTGAGCGTGGACGTCTCTTTCGCTGGCACGGGCACGCTCGAGGTGCCCGGTGGCGCCGGGACGCTTACGATTGTCCCGCTCGGAGGCGGCGTAGCCGACCTGGTGGGCACGGCCGACGTGCGCTGGCAGTTTGCGAACGGCACGCTCGCGGCCACGGCATTTCTGCCGAAGCTGCGCGCGTGGGCGCAGGCCAATCTGGAGCCGCGCGCGCCCTACGAGTTTCGCGGCACGGCGCTCGTCAGCCGTCTCGACGTGCAGCCGCTGGCGCTCACGGCCGGCGCGTTGACCGAGGCGGTGTCGGGCACGGTGGGGTTCAGCGCGGCGTTCCAGGGCACGCTGAACGACGTCGGGAACGCCACGGCGTTTGTGAACCTCCAGGACCTCGAGGTGTCGGTCGGAGGGTTGCCGGTGCGCCTGGACCGCCCCGCGCGCTTCACCGTGCGCGCCGACGACTTCAGCGTGGACGACCTGGCGATGCGCGCCGGCGACAGCACCCTCGGACTCTCTGGCCGGTTCCGCGATGGCCTGGACCAGCCGCTGCGCGCAGCGTTTGCGGGCCACATGGGCGACGTATTCGCCCTGGCGCGCGCGTTCGGCGCGGTGCCGAGGGGCGTCTCGGCCACTGGCGAAGTGGCAGCGACCTGGGAAAGCCGCGGCGGCCTCGCGAGCGCGCGATCGACCGTCACGCTGACCGACGGCACGGCGACGATGGCGGGGCTGCCGCCGATCGAGGCACTCACGGCCGCTGCGACCTTCGATGGCGCCACGCTGGCAATCGACACGCTCAGCGCCGTCTGGCAGGGCGGGGCCATTGCAGGGACGGCCCGCATCCCGCGCGAGCTGCTCGAGTCTGGCACCGGCAGCGCCGGCGGGACGGGTGCCCGTGCCGGACGCGTGGACCTTGCGATGAAGGGTCTCACCGAGCAGGCTCTCCGGCCGTGGCTGCCGGCAGACCTGCTTGCCAAACTCGAGGCGCGCGTGTCGGCCACCCTGGCGCTTTCACTGAACAGCCTGGGACTCGAAGGCGTCAGCGGCACGCTTGTCCTCGATGAAGCCGCGATCACGGCGGCGGGCGTGCCGATTTCACAGGCGCGCCCAGGCCGCATGTCGATGTCGAACCGCGTACTGCGCTTCGACGACGTCTCCTTCAGCGCCGGCGCGCCGGTCGTGATTGGCGGCACCGTGACGTTTGGGGATTCGACCGCGCTCGACGTCACGCTCACCGGCACGCCGGGGCTCCGCCCCTTCTCGGTGCTGTCGCCGCTCATCTCGGTGGACGGCATCGCCACGCTCGACGTGCGTGTCACCGGCACGCCGGAGGCGCCACGCTTTGCTGGACGCATCGACGTCGAGGACGCCGAGGTCGTGATGCGCAACCCGCGCGTGATCGCGTCCGACATCAGCGGTCCCGTGCTGCTCCAGGGCAACCGCGTGGAGCTGCCGGGGCTCACCGGATTCATCAACGGCGGTGTGCTCGACGCAAGTGGCAGCGTCACACTGGACGGTCTTCAGGTGCGCGAGGGCGCAATCACGTTCCAGGCGCGCGGCGTGGCCGTCGAGTACCCGCGCAACGTCGACAGCGAGATCGATGCGCTGCTGATCTTCACTTCCGGTTCAGGGCGGCCGCTGCTCACGGGCGACGTGCGAGTGCTGCGCGGCGCATACCGGGCCACCGTCAGCCTGCCGGCGCTGGTGGCCCGAAATGCCGCGACGCTCGTGCCCCAGGCGCAAGCCACCTACGTCGACGGCGTGCGGCTCGACATCGCGCTCTCCACCGAGGACGACCTGGTCGTCGACAACAACTACGGCCGCTTCGAAGCTGGCGCCGACCTGCGTCTGCATGGCACCGTCGGGCGGCCCGGCGTGACGGGTCGCGCCGAGCTGCGGGACGGCGGCCAGGTGTTCATGCTCGGGGGGCGCTATCGCCTGAGCGCCAGCACCATCTCGTTCACGAACCCCGCAGCCATCGAGCCCGATCTCAACATCGCGATGGTCACCCAATCAAACGGCGCGGAGGTGACGTTGACGCTGTCGGGCACGCTCGATCGTCTCCAGACCGACGTGGCGTCGAGCGATCCCGCGGCGACGAGCCAGAGCGTGATGGGCGTCCTGCTCGGCGGCAACTCGCTCGGCCGCGAGGACGCGGTGGCCCTGCTCTCGGGCGAGCTGCTGGGTGTTACCGGGCGCGCCGTCGGCCTCGACAGCCTGCGGCTCGAGCGCGGTTTCGACGCCGACACCATTCGCGAGGACCCTGGCCTCATTGCCGACTCCACCGACCCGTCGACCCGACTGACCGTGTCGAAGCGCCTGCGCGCCGACGTGGAAGTGATCCTGTCGCAGGCCCTCGGGCAGGCCGGCGCCCTGTCGGCGGTGGTCAGCTACAAACCGTTTCGGGGCGTCGAGCTTCGCGCCACCTCGCGCGACAACAACGACCGCGCCTATGCGATTCGCCACGAGTTGTCGTTTGGCGGCAGCCCGGCGGCGGTGGTGCCACGCCGCACCCTCCCGCAGGTGGCCGACGTGAAACTGGACGGCGTCGCCACCGAGGACGAACCCAGACTGCGTTCAGCACTGCGGCTTACGGCGGGCCGGCAGTTCGACTTCGTCCGCTGGCGCGAGGATGTCGAACGAGTGCATGAGGCGTATCGGACTCGCGGGTTCTTCGAAGTGCGGGTCCGTGTGTCGCGTGCCGACCAACCCGACGGTCGTACGGTGCTCGTCTATCGCATCACCCCTGGCCCCCGCACCGAGCTGAGGGTCGAAGGCACGGACGTCTCGCCAGGCCTGCGACGGCGTCTGGAGACGGCCTGGTCAGACAGCGTGTTCGACCGGTTTCTCATCGAGGAGCTGCAGCGCGAGGTTGCGCGGGATCTCGTCTCACGCAATGTGATTGGCGCCACGGTCGAGGCGACGGTGCCGGAGTCGACCGAGACCCGAAAGGTCGCACAGGTCGTGGTGCGCAACGGGCAGAACGCCGGTTCGCGCGAACTGACCTTCGACGGGGCCCAGGCGCTCACGTCCGACGCCCTGCGCGATGCGCTCCGCGCGCGGGGCCTGGCCGACGACGCGTGGGTCGACCCGTCGGTGATGGTCGAGCCGCTCAGGACCGAATACGCTCGCGCGGGCTACCGCGCCGCGTCGATTCGTCCAGGGACACCTCGGGTCGACGGCGGCAAGGGGGTCCTGCCCGTGAGTATCACCGAAGGGCCGGTGACCCGGTTGGGCCAGGTGTCGTTCGAGCACGTGGACGACAACGTGCGTGCGTCGGTGGAGGCGGCGGGCCGCCTGCCGGCGGGCCAGCCGTATCGCGATGCCGACGTCGTCGCCGCGCATCGCCGCATCGAGGCGGTGTATCGCACCCGCGGATTCAACGACGTCTCGGTCACGCCTCGCATCGCGGTCGATGACGCAGACGGCACCGCGGCTGTGGTGTTCGTGGTGCAGGCCGGACCCGAGCAGCGGCTCTCGGACGTAGTGGTCGACGGCACGAGACGCACACGACCATCGGCCGTGCTGCGAGCCTTGAGCCTCGAACCTGGCGCGCCGGTGGACTTCGCGCAGTGGGCCAAGGCGCGCAAACGCGTCTTCGATACCAACGTGTTCCGTCAGGTCGAAGTACGCCCCGAGGTGCTTCCAGGGACAGGCCCGGACGGCACCCAGGCCGTGCGCGCGCGCGTCAGCGTGACGGAGTGGCCCGCGTGGCAAGTGCGCTACGGTCTGCAACTGGACGACAAGGGCCTGACCTTGCCCGGCGGCGAGACCGCCGGCGGACGGCAGCAGGACCTGGGCGTGATTGCCGACGTGCAGAACCGCAATGCCTTCGGCCGCGCCTTTACCTACGGCCTGTACGGACGACTGCAACCCGACGTGCGATCGAGCAACGCCTACCTCACGTTTCCGACCCTGTTTGGCCGCACCGTACAGACCAACGTCTTCGCCTCGGCGTCCCGGGAAGACCTGTCGTTTGACGGAGGGTCTGAGGCCGATCTGCGGCGCGCCAAGGAACTGGTGTCGGTCGAGCAGCGCATCCTGCGACATCGCTCGTTCGAGGTGGCCTACAGCTACCGGCTCAGCCACGAGGTGCTGAAGCCGTTCGATCCGGAAGACCCGTTTCTCCAGGAAGTCGTCGTGGGCCGCTTCACCGGCGCCGGCTTCGTCGACCGGCGCGACGATCCGTTCGACGCGACCCGCGGGTGGTTCGGGTCGCTCAGCGCTGAGGAGCTGAGCGAGTTTGCGTCGACCACCGACTCCATCAAGCTGCTGGCCACGTTCTACCGGTATCGGCCGCTCGGCCGGGTCACGCTGGCGTCAGCAGTACGGCTGGGCGGCTCGTTTCTCGACACACTGTCGTTCGGCGAGCGATTCTTCGTGGGCGGCGCCGATACGGTGCGTGGCTACTCCGAGAACGCCGCAGGGGCACGAGATCTGCGTGGATTCGCCACCGGCGGCAACGCGCTCGTGGTGCTGAACCAGGAAGTGCGCGGGCCGATCTACCGGTGGCTGAAAGGCGTGCTCTTCATCGACGCGGGCAATACGTTCGCCTCGAACGCCGACATCTCGCTGCGCGACCTGCAGGTAGGCTACGGAGCCGGGCTGCGGCTCGATACGCCGTTCTCGGTCTTCAGACTGGACATGGGCGTGCCGGTTCAAGGCGGTAGTCGGCGGTGGTACTTCGGCATCGGACAGGTGTTCTAGTCAGATCCAGCTCGACTTTGGCGGCCACCCGTACAGAATTCACTGTTTGGCCATTATGAGATCACGTCTCAGGATGGGTAGAATAGGGGCGTCATCAACATGTCGTCCCCGACCTCGACCCCGCCGCCAGCGCCCGCCCTCGACTCGCCGGCCGTGCCGCTCACCTCGGTGCACGTAGGCGCGGTGGCCACGCTGCACGAGGTGCGCGACCCCCAGTCGCGCACCATGCTGCGGTCGCTCGGCCTCCACGATGCCTGCGTGATGCGCCTCTGCAAAGCGGGCGACCCCTGCATCGTGCAGGTACGGGCCACGCGCATCGGGCTGTCGAGTGCCGTGGCGCGATGTCTGTATGTCGTGCCCGAGGCCGACGCCAAGAAGTAGGTCGGGATGTCCACGGCTGTCGCGCCTGACGTCGAGCCGCCGGTCGCTGCTGTCTCCGTGCGGCGCATCGCCCTCATCGGCAATCCCAACACCGGCAAGACCACCCTCTTCAACGTGCTCTGCGGCGCGCGCGCCAAGACCTCGAACTTCCCGGGCACGACCACTTCGGTGCGCACCGGCCGCGCGGAGGCCGCTGGCACGTTGCCCGCACTCGACGTGCTGGATCTGCCTGGCGTCTACGACCTCGACTTCGAGGCTCCCGAATCGCAGATCGCCACGACCGCGCTGGCCGGGGGACGCCAGCCCGGGCCCGATGCCGTCGTGGTCATCGCCGACGCGTGCAACCTGTCGCGCAATCTCGTGCTGGTCGCGCAGCTCCTCGCGCGCTGCACCCGCATCGTGCTGGCCCTCAACATGGTGGACCTGGCCGGCCGGCGCGGCATCGTGATCGACGTGCCGAGGCTCTCCCAGCGGCTCGGCGTGCCCGTGATTCCTCTGGTGGCGCGCAGCGGCCGCGGCGTGGACGACCTGCGACGGGCCCTCGACACCGAACGTGCCGCTCGCCCTGGCGACCTGCCGCTGGCGACCGCAACGGCCGACGCCGTCAGCGAGTGGGCGCACGCCGTGGCCACGTCCGTCACGTCGGGGATAGACCCCGCGCTGTCGCACGACCGGGTCACCGAGCGGATGGACTACATCCTGACGCACCCGGTGTTCGGGCTCGCGGCGTTCGTGGGCATCATGGGCGCGCTCTTCTGGATGCTGTTTGCGCTGGCCACGGTGCCGATGGACCTCATCGAGGCCACCTTCGCGCAGCTCGGTCAGCTCGTGGAGCAAACGCTGCCGGAGGGGCCGGTGCGCGATCTGGTCGCGCAGGGCATCGTGGGCGGCATCGCCGGCACGGTGGTGTTCCTGCCGCAGATTTGTCTGTTGTTCTTCCTGATCACCCTGCTCGAGGACACGGGCTATCTCGCGCGCGCGGCCTTCGTGATGGACCGCCTGCTCGCGCGCTTCGGTCTGCCCGGCCACGCCTTCGTGCCGCTGCTGACGTCGCACGCGTGCGCCCTGCCCGGCATCATGAGCACGCGCCTGATTCCCGACCGGCGCGACCGGCTCGCCACGATTCTCGTGGCGCCGTTCATGAGCTGCTCGGCGCGTCTGCCGGTATACGTGCTGCTCACAACGCTGCTCTTTGCGGGCCATCCCGCAGCTGCCGGGCTGGTGTTTGCCGGCTGCTATCTGCTGGGCGCCGGCGCGGCGCTCTTCACCGCGAAGCTCTTCGGCAGCACCATCCTGAAGGGGCGTCCCCGGCCGATGATTCTCGAGCTGCCGTCGTACAAGCGGCCGTCGGTGCGCAACGCGCTCCTGACCGCGCGGGATCAGGGCCTGGCGTTTCTGACCACGGCCGGCACGGTGATTGTGGCGATCTGCATCGTGATGTGGTGGCTGAGCGCGTACCCGCACGTCGATCCGCCCGCCCGCGCCGTGGAGTTGCGCAGCGCCGCAGGTGCCACCGGCGTGCCGCCGGAGCAAGCCGAGGCGCTCCGGGCCGAGGCCGACGACGTGCAGACGCGCGCGTCACAGATCGGGAGCTTCGCCGGGCGCATCGGCCACACGCTCGAGCCGGCCTTCCGGCCGCTCGGCTTCGATTGGCAGCTCACGGTGGGCGTGCTGACGAGCTTCCTGGCGCGCGAGGTGTTCGTGTCGACGATGTCGGTGCTGGCGGCAGGGCAGGTGGCGACCGACGTGGACGAGGGCGTGGTCACGCGCATCCGCAGCATGACGCGCGACGACGGCACGCCCGTGTTCACGCCGTCCACCGCGGCCTCGGCGCTGGTGTTCTTCGTGCTCGCGATGCAGTGCCTGCCGACGCTGACCGTCACGCGCAAGGAAACGGGCAGCGTGAAATACGCGGCGCTGCAGCTCGTCTACATGACAGGATTGGCCTATGCGGCCGCGTTCATGCTCTATCAGGGTCTCCGCGTGGCGGGCGTGGCCTGAGGGATGCCGATGATGCCCATGGACCTGCTGCAGGACGCGATCGTGACGCTGGTGGCCGTGGCCGCCGCGGTTGTCCTGTTCCGGCGTCTTGCGGGATTCGCGCGGCCGGCTGACGCCGCGCCCGGCTGCGCCAGCTGCCCATCGGGCGGCGGATCGTGTCAGGCGGCTCCACCGGCCGAGGCACCCGCCGCCGACACCGAGCATCCGCTCGTGTTCGTGCGCCCGTCGCAACGCTGAACCTGGCGGGTCACCCGGGGTCGTCGAGCGCCGCGAAGTAGTACGCCGACAGCACCGCGAAGAAGAAGTGCCACGACCAGGCGACGGCCGCCAGCTCGTTGGGCCGCACATCGACGAGCCGCTGGAGCCACGAAGCCCTGGCGGACGGATCGCGGTGGCTCATCGCGACACGGCGTCAGGCGCCGGGCAGCGCGTCGACGAAGTCGGCCATGCGCTTGCGCATCGCCTGGTCCGGCAGCCGGCCGAGGCCGCCGCCCAGGTTGTCGATCATGTTCTTGGCCTGGCTGGTGGCCGGTGTCGTCACCGTGATGGCCGGGTGGCTGACCACGAACTTCAAGAAGAACTGCGCCCAGGTCTGCGCGTCGAACTCCACGGCGAAGTCGGGCACCGGACGGGTGCCCACGCGCTTGAAGAGCCGCGTGCGGCCAAACGGCGCGTAGGTGAAGACGCCCATCTTCCGCTCCTGCGCGAGCGGCAGGATGGTGGCTTCGGCGTGGCGGTTGTCGATGGCGTAGTCGACGCCGATGAAGTCGAGCGTCTCCTTGCGCATGGTCGTGACCAGGTCGGCGTACTGGTTCTCGAACGTGGTTGTCAGGCCGATGTAACGCGCTTTCCCTTGCTGCTTGTACTCGCGCAAGATCGGGATCTGCACGGCTACGTCGCCCATGTTGTGCACTTGAATCAGGTCGATCTTCGCCTTCTTCACGCGCGCAAACGACGCCTCGACCTGCTGGCGCGCGGCCGCCGGATCGGCCCCGCCGCCGCCGCGGCCGGCGACGTTCAGCTTCGTGGCCCAGAAGATCGTGTCGGCCAGGCCCAGCTCGTTCACGATGCGGCCCGCGGCCTCTTCTGACGCGCCGTAGCCTGGCGCCGTGTCGAACACCGTGGCGCCGCCGTCAACGAGCGCCTTGAAGACCTCACGCAGCGCCGACAGGTCCTCGCTGCGGGCGACCGATGCGAATGTGGCCGAGCTGCCCAGGCCGATGACCGGCAGACGTTCGCCGCTCGACGGGATGGCCTTCGTGTTCATCTTGCCCTGCGCCAGCAGCGCGCGCGGGTCGAAGGTGAGGGTCGCGCCAGCGCCCATCGTCAGCGCCAGCCAGTCACGGCGGGTGAGTGTCATCACGGCAGTTCTCCTCGAAACAGTCTACCCGGTCGAGCCGGGACCCGACTTGCCGATCAGCTCTCCGCTGCGGACGCTTTCGTAGCGCTTCCCCAGCAGGTAGGCGATCGGGAACCAGACCGCCGACATGATGACGCCGGCCACGGCCAACCCGGCGACCCCGAAGGGCAGCACCGCCGCACTGAGCCACGCCGACGCCACGTCGCCAAAGCGGTAGACCACCGTGTCGATGACGTTCTTGGCTTTGTACTTGCTCTCCTGGTCGACGACCGTGAACAGCATCTCGCGGCTAGGCTTCGCGATCGCGTACTCGGCAAAGCGGCGCACCACTTGGATGGACCCCAGGACCAGCAGCACGGGCGAGAACGCCACGGCCAGGAACGCGAACACCATGATGACGGGATTGAGCAGCAGTCCCGCGGTCACGCCGTAGCGCTCGATGATCCGTCCCGTGCCGAAGAGCTGAAGGAACACGGTCGTGCCATTCACGACCAGATCGATCGTCGCGTAGGCCTGCGTGCGTGCCTCGCGGCTGGCGAAGGCCTTGGTGATGAGGTCGCCGAGCTGGAAGTAGATGATGGTCGAGATGGTGGTCATCAACAGGATGAAGAGCGCAATCATCAACAGGTAGGGCGACCTGACGACCAGCGTGAAGCCCTCGAACGGATTGCCGCCAAGCGTGCGGTCGAGCGTGGTGGTCTGCGCCTCGCCGCCCAACGCGCGCAGCCGCTGCTTCTCCTTGTCCAGCACCCGCACCAGCCAGGCCGTGGCGAGAAAGCCAGCCGCCGAGATGAGCATGAGCGTGTTCGTGCCGACCCTGTTCACGAGCAGGGCGGCTAGCGCCGGACCGCCGATCGTGCCGACGGTGCCGCCCGCCGCCAGGAATCCGAACAGCCGCTTGGCCTGACTGCGCGAAAAGGTGTCGGCCATCAGGCTCCAGAACACCGAGATGATGAGCACGTTGAACGTGCTCACCCACACGAAGAAGAGCGCCGCGACCCAGCGGTCTTGTTGCTGCTCAACCGTCTCGAACAGGCCATAGAAGACGACCATGGTCAGGGCGATGAACCCATAGACCCAGGGCAGAAAGGTGGCGAGCTTGATGCGCGAGGCGAGGAGGGCGTAAGCCGGGGCAACCAGGAAGCTGACGACGAAGGTTCCGGTGTACAGCTCTTGCAGGTTCGCGACGCCGTAGACCGTACCCATGGCATCGCGCACAGGACGCACGATGAAGTAGCTGGCCATCAGGAGCGCAAAGTAGACAAACGACACGACGACCGCCGTGACCTCGTCCGGCTCCACCTTGGCGACGGTCTTCAACAGGCGTGCGAGCGGCGACACCGCGGCTTGGGTCATGGCGATTCAGGATATGAACGGCGAACGGTGCCGCGGAGGTTCCGTTATAGCACTACCAGTCGCGACGGGGGACGCGCCGACACGGGCGGTGATCGTAGAACGTTCGACGGGGCGGTCGAACGACGACGCGAATCCGGGGTCGGAGGTGGTGGACGGTGAAGGGCGGCGCTTGGACATCGATTCTGTCACGCGTGACCGGGCACGCGTTGACGGGCCGGCCGCCGTGTGCCAGATCGCGCGAGCGCTACTTCCCGTTCAGCTCGTCGTAGATCGCCTGCACGGCCGCCGTGAGCCGCGTCGAGTCGTAGCCGGCGTATTTGCTC
>JANORI010000671.1:0-9418 GCA_031415235.1 Acidobacteriota bacterium
AAGGGTCCGCGCAGCGTGGCAAAGACGCTGAGCTCGTCGTCCGGCCACTCGATGGCGGTGAGCGCCGTCCGAAGCGCGTCCACCTCTTCGCGCTCGTGGAACGCCTTGCCGCCCACGAGCAGATGCGTGAGACCGCGCGACTCGAGCGCTTCCAGGTAAGGGCGCGTGACATCGGTCTGAAAATCGAGGAAGCGGCGAAAGAGCAGGCACACGTCGCCCGCGCGGATCGGCCGGCGCGGCTGGACGCCATCGCCTGGTTCCGACGCGTGCTCATCGGGCACGGTGTAGCCGCTGTCGACGACGAGCCAGCGCACGAACTCGCCCACCGCGTCCGGCAGCGACGCCGCAATCGCCGCCAGCGTCACATTGCCGCGCTCGCTCAGGGCCCGCGGTACCGCCAGCACCACCACCGCTGGCTGTCCAGGATGGTCGTCGCGCGCGGGCCGCAGTTCCACGTACTCGGCCTGCAGCGACTGGCGGTCGCCTGTCATGTGCACGCTGAAGGCGGCGTTGACCGCGCGCTGGATCGCAGGAACACTGCGGAACGACGTGCGCAGGCGCACGCGCACGGCGCCGCGGGCCACGAGCGTCTCGCACATCTCGCGGTAGACGCCCACATCGGCGCGCCGGAACCGGTAGATCGACTGCTTGGGGTCGCCCACGATGAAGAGCGCGCCGGGACGGATGCGGCAGCTGAAGATCGCGCGGGCATCGACGCCGGGGCCGCTCGACTCGTCAGCCGCCAGCAGCACGAGTAGTTCGGCCTGCAGTGGGTCGGTGTCCTGGAACTCGTCGACGAGCAGATAGCGGAAACGGCGCTGGAACTCGTGCCGCACCTCGGGGTTGTCGCGCACCAGGTTGCGAGCCCGAAGCAGCAGGTCGAGGAAGTCCACGGCACCGGCGCGCTGTTTGCGGTCCTCGTAGCGCTGAACGGCCCGCTGTAGCGCTTCGTGCACCAGGGCCGCCAGGTCGGCGTCGGCGGCGTGCCTGAACGCGACGAGCATGTCAACAAGGTGGTCGCGGGCGGCCACCACCTCCGCATTCGAGATCTGGCGCGAGAACTGTCCCGACGCGCGACGGCCGGCCCGCAGGTCGCGGTCGTTTGACGCCAGCTCGCACAGCAACGCCTCCCAACCGTCGAAATCGGCCATGCCCCGCTCGCGCAACGGACGGATCTCGGCCCACATCCGCCGCATCGGCTCGATGGCCCGAGCCAGCGGATCGCGCGGGCTGAACGGCGACTCGGTCGCCGTACTGAGCGTGCCGATGCCGTCGAGCAGATGTGCAATGTCGGCGTCGCGCCGGAAGCCCTCGGGCCGGGTCCACGGCGTGGGATGGTCGCGCCACTCGAGCAAGTCGCGGCCCGCGCGCTTCAGCCGCGCGATCGGCGCGTCGTCGTCATCCTCGTGTCCGAACCGGCGGAACGACACGCGTCGCAACGACCGGCGCACGCCCTCGCTGGGCTCGTCGAGCTCGTGCTGGATCCAGTCGGCGAACGCCTCGTCGAAGAGGCGCGCCGACTGCCCTTCGGTGAGCACGGCAAACGACGGGTCGATGCGCGCTTCCACGGGACGCTCGCGCAGCAGGTCGGCGCAGAAGCCGTGAATCGTGCTGACATGCGCTTCCTCGAAGCGCTGGACGGCCCGCTCCAGACGCTCCGCTTCGAGCGCCTCCGCCGACGTCCGAGCGCGTTCGAGCTCCTCGCGCAACCGCAGCTTCAACTCGCCCGCCGCCTTTTCGGAGAAGGTCACGGCCACGACCTGGTCGATGGTGGCGCGGCCGGTCGTGACCAGCCGCACGATGCGCGTCACGAGCTCGGTCGTCTTGCCGGTGCCGGCGGCGGCCTCGACCACGAGCGTCTGGTCGAGTGCCTCGGCGATCAGCCGGCGATCGTCGAGGTCGGCGTTTGGGCGGCTCACGGCATCCTCCGCAGGGCATCGAGGTCTGGCACCGCGGGCTTGCGCTTCGTGCGGGCCGGTTCGTCGGGGCCGCAGACGGGACGGAAGTCGCAGTAGTCGCAGGCGGCGTGACCCATCGGCGCGCCCGGCCTGGCGGCAAGCGTGCCGTGCTCCACGGCGCGATCGATGATCTCGAGCACCTCGAGGCCGCGGCGCCGGATGTGCTCGTCGAGCAGGATCGGCCGTTCGGTGAACCGACCCGCCGTCGTGCAATACGACAGTCGTCCTTCGTCCACGATTTGACCAGTCAGCGCCTCGAGTGCCACGGCGTAGAGCACGGGCTGCAGCAGGCGGCCACCGTCGACGATGGTCGCGGGCGTCGTCCGGTTCTTGCCGGTCTTGTGGTCGGTCACCCGCAGGTGCGTGCCATCGACACGCCGCTCCACAAGATCAATCGAGCCTCGCAGCAGGTAGCCGGCTTCGCCCACCCGCACCGGCTCGCGTACCGATGCGGCATCGCGCGCCGAATCGAGCGCCAGACCAAACGCGAGCTCGAAGCGTTCCGGCAGCCAACGCGCCGAGTCGGGCAAGAGCTGCCGATCGAGCCACAGTCGAAGATCGCGTCGCAGCCCGTCGATCTCGTCCTTCCACACGCGGTCGATCGCCGGGGCCAGATCGTCGTACGCCTGCGTGGTGACCTCGCCAATCGCCCACTCCAGCAGTTGCCGCGCGGCCGAGGCCCGGGCCGCGACGAGCGGCAGCAGGCCGTTCTTCACGAGGGTGCGGAAGAAGGACGTCTGGATCTCGTGAAACAGACTGCCACGCGTCAGGGGGTCGAGCCGTTGCAGCGGTCCAGGCTCATCGAGAGGCGCCAGCCGGTACATCGCGGCGAGCTGGAACTGATAGGGGCACGCGGCAAAACGCTGCAGCGCGGTGAGCGAATACGGCCGCGCGGTCAGCCGCTGCGCCGCCAGCGTCGGCGCGGTCAGGGGCTGCACGCGAATGAGGCCGTCGGCCGTGGACCACTTGGGCTGCCAGCGCATCCACCGTTCGATGACCGAGCGGTGCAACGCGGGATTGAGCTCGAGCAGGTAACGGGCTCGACCCTGGTCGCGCGGCTGCTGCGTGATCGGCGCGCGCAGGAGCGGCAGCAAGACCGACAGGTCGTGCTCGAGATCGTCGATGGCCTCGGCGGGATCGAACGGCGCGGGCCAGTCAAGCGACGCACTGCCAGTAGCAAACGCCCGGTCGGCGAGCGCCTTGTAGCGCGGAATCTCGCCGGTCGTGGCCCGCATCACGTCGAGCACGTAGAACGACGGCACGCGCGGCCGCGACTCGGCCAGTTCGAGACGCGGATACGACAGGTACACACGTTCGGCAGCCGCGCCGACCGCCAGGCGCAGTTGCAGGCGTTCGCTGTCGGCCCGCGTGTCGGCCATGGGTAGACCCGCGTCGAGCGAGGCGCGGCGGGCGTCGACGAGCAGGGCGTCCTCGCGCAAGCGCTGCGGGAAGATCCGCTCGGCCAGGCCCGGCACGAACACCACGCGGAACTGGCGTCCGCGCGCCGCGTGCGGCGTGCCGACAAAGACACTGCCGTGGCGGCGCCGGGCCGGCTCGCTCGTGAGGGTCAGCAAGCGCGGCGCCAGCACCGCGCGCACTTCGCGCAACCCCACGGGACCCACGGTCCCAAGCGGCGCCATCTCGGCAAGCACGCGCGCCACGCGCACCGGCTGCCGCAGCACGCGCGGCAACACGTCCGAGAACGTGTGGATCCAGTCTGCCCACGTGCGCGGGGCATGCCACGCATCGAGCATCGTCACGATGGGTATGGCAAACGACTCGAGGTGCTGCAGTTGCTCACGGTCACGCTCGAGCGCGCGCAGGCGCGGGGCGTCGTGATCGTCGCCTGCCAGCTCACGCGCGCGGCGGTCGTACTCGCGCCGCAGGCCGGGCAGGCGTCGCTGCCACCGCGCCAGGCCCCCGACGACGTACGCCTCGACGAGCAGTTCCTCCCAACGCCAGGGCGCACGCAGGGTGCCGGCGACCACCCGGTCGCCGTCGCGTTCGGTGGCAGCGGGCGCGTCGTCAATGGGCGCAGGATCTTCCACCCGCTCGGCGGGTGGGATCAGTCCTTCTGCCACCTCGCTGGTCGATCCCGGGTACGAGGCCGACTTGTCGTGCTCGGCAGAGACAACGGTGCCAGGCCTCGTTACAAATGGGGGGACCTGGCCGAGAGACAGATACTCGGCAAAACGGCGCGCGGACAGGCCTTCGTCGGCGCACGCCAGCAGTGCCAGGAAGGCGCGACCAGCCGGGTCGGGACGGCGGGTGCCGCGCTCGAACCAGGCCGGCACGGCGGCGCGCGCGAGGGCGTGTTCGAGCAGACCCAGGTAGGTGTGGGGAGCGCGCAGCAGCACCGCCATCTCGTCAAACGGCACGCCCGCGGCGGCCTCCTGCAGTACGCGGCGTACGATCTCGACGGCCTCGCGGCCCTCGCCAGGGGCGGACGACACCTGCACTGACGAATCGAGGGCTCCGACCGGCGGTGCGGCGGGCGAGAACAGCCACGTCTGCAGCCGGCCGAGCGCGTCTGCGGCCGTGGCGACGTCCTGTCTGCCGCCGGAGGTCGCCTCGGCCAGCTGAGCGGCGGGCGCGCGCGTACGCAGCGTGGCCCCACACGCCGCGTACGCCGCCTGGGTGGGTGTGTCGCCCGCGGGCGAGGTCGCCAGCGTCGAAGCCGCGGCCGCCACCACGGCCGCCACGAGCGCCTGCTCGGCGCGCGTCGTGATGGCCAGGTCGAGCAGCAGAACACGACGCGCCCGGAGGACCGAAGGATCGGCACGCAGATGCCCGGCCGCGAGCGCGAGCATGGACGCGCGACTCACAGTGCCGGCGCGACGGGCCTCCTCGTCTACACGGGCGAGCAGGGCGGCAAGGTCGCCCCCCACATGTGGCAACGCCACAAGCGACCGCGCATCGACGCCGGCTAGCTGCAGTTCCGACAGGGTGCGCGCCAGCGCACGGGGAAACCCCGGCAAACCGGCCACGGGACCGAAGTACGACAGCTCGCCGGCCTGGCACGCTTCGAAGGCCGCACGTGTGGCCATCGCTTCCGCACCAAGGGCCCCGCCGGGACCGACCAGGCGCTCGGCCATGACTGGCAGCGCCAGTTTCGTGGTCAATTCGCCAAACGACGCGCGTGTCACGCCGACCAGCGCGCCGTCATCGCGGACAAACCCGAGGGCGAGTTCGTCGGCCGATGCCCGAGTGGCACCAACGACCAGCACCTCGTCAAGCGCATGCGCCTGCAGAAAGTCCCGCGCCGCGGCCAGCCGTTCCCTGGCCGACGGCGCCACGACGCATTGGAACAAGGAAGTGGGCAAGGGAGACCTGCCGTGGAGAATACACGACCGGTCCCGGAGGCTCGGCGGAGGGCGCCTCCGGCTGGCCGGGGCCCTCCCGGCTCACCGCATGAAACGAGGACACCTTCCCCGGGACAGGACAGCGAACGGGCCTAGAATCGGGTGTCGTCTCGCCGTGGCGCCACATCTTGGGTCGTGGGCTGGGTACGGGCCTTGCTTTAGCCAAGGCGAGGAGTTGGCAATGCAGATCAACAAGCTGGCCTTCGGCGCGCTCGTTCTGGTGTGCGTCGCGGCGACAGGGGGCGCAGCCTACCTGGCAACCAAGCTCAACACCCAGGGTACGGCCGCGCCGGCACCGCCGGCTCCCATGACCGCCGATGCCCCGGCCGCCCAGCCCGTGACCTCCTCGGAAGGGGTGCTCAGCGCCCCCCCGGCGGCGGCACCGGCCACCGTGGCAGCGCCACGACCTTCAACCCCCGCGGCAGCGCCAGCCGCTACCCCTGCGCCGACGCTGCGCCGTTTGCCGGCGTCACCGGCCGCGCCGGCGTCACGGCGCGAGACGCCGCCGTCTCAGCGGCAGGCGTCAGCACGTCCGGCGCCAGCGGCCCAGACGGTTCCGGCCCCGGTCCAGCCGTCCTTGTCGGGCGGGACGATGTGGGAATCGCGTCCCACCGTGCAGCCAACCGTTCCCGAGCCGCAGGCTGCGCCCGAGCCTGAGCCGGTGGCACCGCCGGCGCCTGAGTTTCTCGAGCTCGTCGTGCCAACCGACTCGGTGATTGGCCTGCAGATGGAATCGACCGTATCGAGCGACCGCGCAAAGGTGGAAGACGCGGTCGATGCCCGGGTGACCCGCGACGTGCGCGTGGACGGCCGGGTAGCTATTCCCGCCGGATCGCTCGTCCACGGCACGGTCACGGAAGTGGAGCGCGGCAGCAAGGTGCGCGAACGCGCCCGCCTTGGCATCCGCTTCCACACCGTCGTGCTCGCCGGCGGAGAGCGCCTGACGCTACGCACCGAGGCCATTACCCGCGAAGGCGCCGCGGCAGGGCGCCAGAGCGCGGCGAAGATTGGCGGCGCGGCCGTGGGCGGCGCCATCCTGGGCGCCATTCTCGGCGGTAAGAAGGGGGCCGCGATTGGCGGCGCGGTGGGCGCTGGTGGCGGCACCGCCGCGGTCATGGCGGGGG
Organism: Acidobacteriota bacterium; assembly: GCA_031415235.1. Classification (GTDB taxonomy): domain Bacteria; phylum Acidobacteriota; class Vicinamibacteria; order Vicinamibacterales; family UBA2999; genus CADEFD01. Next base: position 6,445 of record JANORI010000671.1, read on the forward strand.
AAAGCAACGCCGTGACGGTGCCGGCCGGCTCCACGGTCAGCGTGCGGATCCAGCAGCCCGTCACGGTCACGGTCGAGAAGGAATAGCGACGCCGGCAGCAAGTGGACGCCTGGTGGCGTAGAATCGAGGTCGACCCCAACAAGGAGAATCCATGCGCGTTGCGACCTTTGCTCTTTGCCTCGCCCTGACCGCCCCGGCAGCAGCTCAGACCAAACAGGACTACCCCGGCGTCACCAACTTCACCCGGGTCGACGCCACGGTCGCCTGCGGCGGCGCCACTGAGGTCGCCACGCTCGACGCCCTCAAGAAAGACGGCTTCAAGGCCGTCATCAATCTGAGGATGGCCAACGAGCCCGGCGTCAACTTGGAACAGAACCAGGCCAGGGCCAAGGATCTCGGCCTCAACTACGTGCATATTCCGTTCAGCGGGGGCAGCCCCGACCCGAAGGCCGTCGACACCTTCCTGGACACCATTGCCAACCAAGCCAATCAGCCGGTGTTCGTCCACTGCGCCTCGGCGAACCGCGTGGGAGCCATGTGGCTCGTGAAGCGCGTCATGCAGGACAACTACACCGTCGAGAAGGCCACGACCGAAGCCAAGGCCATCGGCCTGAGCAACGTGGGCCTCGAGACGTTCGCGCTGCAGTACATCACGGACCACAAGAAGTAGGCCGGCTCAACGAAACGGCCGCGTGAGCGGTCCAAGCGTAATGGCGCGGTCCCCTCGTGCCCTTCGTCGGCTCATACCCGAGAGGAGATTCGACATGAGGAAGTTCGCGATCGCGTCCGTGTTCGCCGTTGCCGTCGCGCTGCCCGCCAGCGCCCTCGCCGACATCGTGATCTCGCCGTACGCCGGCCTGAATTTCGGCGGCAGCACCATCGACAAGCGCGCCAATCTGGGCGCCTCGCTGGCCTGGTTGGGGTCGAGCGGCCTGGGCTTTGAGGTCGACCTGGGATTCATCCCCGACTTCTTTGCACCGAAGGATCTCAAGATCGATGTGCTCGGCACGAACAACGTCACGACCCTGATGGGTAACGTGGTGTTCGGGCGGTCGGGCGGCGGCCTGCAGCCGTACGTCTCGGCTGGCGGCGGGCTGCTGCGCAGCAGAGTGGCCTCGTTCGGTGAACTCTTCGACGACGTCACCACCGACAACGGCCTGGGCGTGAACGCCGGCGCGGGCGTGCGCGTCGGCGGCGGCCGGTTCTCGCTGCGCGGCGACGTGCGCTATTTCCGCACCCTCACCGACGTCGACATCGCGCTCCAGGACGTGCTCGGCGACTTCTGCTTCTGGCGCGCCACCGGCGGCCTGTCCGTGGCCTTCTAACCCACGCGCATCGGTACGGCCAACGAGACGCGCGAGCACGGCACCGCCGCTCTCGCCTCGTGGCACGTACGGGCGTGGCCGGCTCCCCTCGCGAGCGGCCATCGGCGCGTTACGGCTGTTCCAGAGCCGTGAATCCCAACCGCTGATACCCGACGCCGCTCGGGGTGAGCACGAACGTGCCCACCGTCGGCACCATGCCTGGGCCGCTGCCCACGATCAATTCGGGCGCGCCCGACCCACCGCTGAGCACCCCGATCGCGGCGTGCAGGCTGGTGTACCCGCCCGTGCCCGGCGGCGCGTTGACGAGCAGTGCGCCGGTCGTGAGCGAGAACGCCTGCAGCAGGGCTGGTGTGCCGGTGTCGGGCATGAGCAGCAGGTCGAGGCCGCTATCCCCGTTGACGTCGCCCAGGACCACCCGCGCGCCACTGGTTGAACCGAAAAAGGGCGCAGCGCCCACATTCGTGACCGACGCGCCCGAGACCGACCACACACGCAGCTCGGTCACGCGGCCTGCGCCCGGCATGGTCGCCACGTTGAAGGGGCCGACCAGCCCAGAGCCCGCGAAGCGCGCAGCGGCGACCCGCACGCCGCCGGTGAAAGCCGCCTCATAGGCCTGGAACTGCGCGGTAGCCACCGCACTGAGCGCGCCAACCGTGAACACCTTCACATCGGGCGCCCGCCCGCCCTCTGGCCCCACGACAACCTCGGCCCGTCCATCGCCGTCGAGGTCGCCACAGGCCACGTTCACCCCGCCAGTGAAGCCCGCGTCGAATGCATCGAAGGCCACGAGATCCGTCACTATGCCCCCGGCGAGCGACAGCACCCGCACGCGGCCGCCGCCTGGGCCCTGGGCCGCGATCAGCTCGTCGATGCCGTCGGCGTTCACATCACACGCGGCCACGCGCACGCCGCCTCGGAACGCGCGGTCGAACGCGAAGAACGTATGCCACGGCGCCCCAGCGCCGGTGAACACCCGCACCTGCGGCGTTTCACCTGCGCCCGCGCCCGCGACGATCTCACCGCCGGCCACGCCGTCGACGTTGCCGGCCGCCACGAAGCGTTCGCCGCCCGGGCCAATCGCATCGATGGCGACCTCCGCGGGGTCGTTGGCCGCATTGGGGTCGGCCGGCGCGCCGTCGACCCGCACGGCCTGCAGCTTGCCGGCGGCGCCTGTGCGCGGCACGACTGTGAGTTCCAATGTGGCCGTGCCTCCCGGCGGGATAGCGCCGGTCTCCCACGTGCCCGAGGTGGCGTTGCTCACGCCGGCCGACCCCTGCGTATAGGTCGCGCCGATGATTTCGAGGACGCCGACCTCGTCGAGCAGAATCACATACTGCCCGCGCCCTGGGGCCGACCCGGGGTTGGTCACCGTAAAGCGCACGGTGGCCGGCTGACCGACGCGCGCGGCCACCGCGGCGCCTGACTGCGAACCGGCTCGCACGGAGCCTGTAATCGCCAGGTCCACCGGGGCCACGCTGCCGCCAGTGACGAACACGTACGAGTCGACCATGTTGTTGCTGGGATAGGGTTCAGGCGATGACGAACCAGACATGAACCACAACCAGACGACCGAACCCGCGGGCGCCCCGGCGTTCACCTGGAACACCACGGTCACCGTACGGTTGCCGGCGGGTCCAGACGCCGTGAGC
>JANORI010000672.1:0-2730 GCA_031415235.1 Acidobacteriota bacterium
GGGCACACCGCCTCGCACTCGCCTTCGTTCGAGCAGCTACCGAAGCCCTCGGCATCCATGCGCATCACCATGCGCTCGGCCCGGTGCAGCCGCTCGGGCGCGCCCTGCGGCAGCAGGCCCAGGTGGCTGATCTTGGCCGACGTGAACAGGTGCGCCGCCGCGTTCTTGCACGCCGCCACGCACGCGCCGCAGCCAATGCACTGCGCGTTGTCCATCGCCAGATTCGCGACGTCCTTCGGGATCGGCAACGTATTGCCGTCGGGCGCGCCGCCCACGTTCATCGACACGTAGCCGCCGGCCGCAATGATACGGTCGAAGGCGGTTCGGTTGACGATCAGATCCTTGATGACCGGAAACGCCCTCGCCCGGAATGGCTCGATGGTGATGGTGTCGCCGTCCTTGAAGCGTCGCATGTGCACCTGACAGGTCGTGGCGCCCGGGTCCGGCCCGTGGGGGATGCCGTCGATCACCAGCCCGCAGCTGCCACAGATGCCCTCGCGGCAGTCGGAGTCGAAAGCGATCGGGTCTTTGCCCGCGCGAGCGATGTCGTCGTTCACCACGTCGAGCATCTCGAGAAACGACATGTCGGGGTGCACGTTCTTCGCGATGTAGCGCTCCATCCGACCCTTGGCGGTCGGATTGGCTTGTCGCCAGACGTGCAGAGTGACGGTCATCGACATTACAGATCCTGCGGTGTAGGTGTCTACTTGTAGCTGCGCTGTGACGGGTGCACTTCGTCAAAGACCAGGGCTTCCTTGTGCAGCGCCGACGTGCGGTCCACGCCCTGGAATTCCCACGCGGCCGCATGCGAGAACTCGTCGTCGTTGCGCAGGGCCTCGCCGTCGGGCGTTTGGAACTCTTCGCGGAAATGACCGCCGCACGACTCGCGGCGTTCGAGCGCATCGCGCGCGAGCAGCTCGGCGAACTCCATGTAGTCGGCCACGCGACCCGCGTAGTCGAGCGCCGGGTTCATGTTGTTCTTCTCGCCCGGCACGATCACGTCCTGCCAGAACTCGGTGCGCAGCGCCTGGATCTGGGTAATGGCGCCCTTGAGACCCTCTTCCGTGCGAGCCATGCCCACGTGATCCCAGCAGATCTGACCGACGTTGCGGTGAAAATCGCGGATGGTGCGTGAGCCCTTCACAGCCAGCACTGTGTCGATGCGCGCTTGTGCGGTTGCGGCGGCTTCTTTGAAGGCATCGTGGCTGGTGGAGACGGGCGAAATCGAAGCGCCACCCAGATAGTTGGCCACCGTGTAGGGCGCCACGAAGTAGCCGTCGGCCAGGCCCTGCATCAGCGCGCTTGCCCCCAGGCGGTTGGCGCCGTGGTCCGAGAAGTTCGCTTCCCCGAGTACGAACAACCCCGGCAACGTGGACATCAGATCGTAATCGACCCACAGCCCGCCCATCGTGTAGTGCACGGCGGGATAGATGCGCATCGGCACCTGATATGGATCTTCGTCGGTGATCCGCGTGTACATGTCGAACAGGTTGCCGTAGCGGCCCTTGATCGTCTCGGCGCCCGAACGCGTGATGGCATCGGCGAAGTCGAGATACACCGACAGGCCCGACTCGCCGGCGCCCCGGCCTTCGTCGCACACCGCCTTGGAGGCGCGCGAGGCCACGTCGCGCGGCACCAGGTTGCCAAAGGTCGGGTAGCGGCGCTCGAGGTAGTAGTCGCGCTCGGCGTCGGGGATCTGCGACGGCGGGCGCATGTCGCCCTGCGTCTTTGGCACCCACACGCGGCCGTCGTTGCGCAGGCTCTCGGACATCAGCGTGAGCTTCGACTGGTGGTCGCCGCTCACGGGGATGCACGTCGGATGGATCTGCGTGAAACACGGATTGGCGAAGAACGCGCCCCGCTTGTGCGCACGCCAGGCCGCGGTGACATTGGAGTTGACGGCGTTGGTCGAGAGGTAGAACACCGTGCCGTAGCCGCCCGTGCAGAGCAGCACCGCGTGAGCGCCGTGCGACTCGAGTTCGCCCGTCACGAGATTGCGCGTGATGATGCCACGGGCCTGGCCGTCGACCATCACCAGATCGAGCATCTCCCGCCGGGGATAGACATCCACGGTGCCGGCATCCACCTGACGCATGAGCGACTGGTAGGCGCCCAGCAGCAACTGCTGGCCGGTCTGGCCGCGGGCGTAAAAGGTGCGCGATACCTGCGCGCCGCCAAACGAACGGTTGTCGAGGAGACCGCCGTACTCGCGCGCGAACGGCACGCCCTGGGCCACGCACTGGTCGATGATCTGCACCGAGAGCTGCGCCAGCCGGTAGACGTTGGCTTCACGGGCCCGGTAGTCGCCGCCCTTGATCGTGTCGTAGAAGAGCCGGTAGACGCTGTCGCCGTCGTTGCGGTAGTTCTTGGCCGCGTTGATGCCGCCCTGCGCCGCGATGCTGTGGGCGCGGCGTGGGCTCTCGTGGATGCCAAACAGCTTCACCTTGTAGCCGAGTTCGCCAAGCGACGCCGCGGCCGACGATCCGGCCAGCCCAGTCCCCACGACCAGCACCTCGAACTTCCGGCGGTTGGCGGGGTTCACGAGCTTGTTCTCGAACTTGCGACGGTCCCACTTGTCGGTGATGGGACCGCTCGGAATCCTGGACTCGAGCGTCATCGCGCGCCCCGCGAGAGCAAGAAGGTGAAGACCGGTATCACGAAGAACCCAGCGGCGATGGCCGCCGAGACGAGGCGGCCGGCCACGAGCAGCCGGGGCGTCCACGTGGCGTG
>JANORI010000673.1:0-1934 GCA_031415235.1 Acidobacteriota bacterium
GCGCGCGACGTCGAGCTGCGCGCCCGCGTTGTAGTGCAGTTCCACCACCGGACCGCCCGCGCGCACCGTGGCGCCCACCCCGGCCCCTCCCTACACGCCCGCGGGTTTCTCGACCGGGTCGCCAGCGCGCTCGCGGCCGGCGCCGAGCAGCACGGCCGCACGGCCAATGAGATACGCGTCGAGGTCCGACACCACGCCGTCGCGTGGGGCCACGACCACCATCGTGGCGGCCGCGTGGGGCAGCCGGGCCGGATCGTCGATCGCGGCCACGTCCCCGCCCTGCGCCGCGACCATCTCGCGCAGCTTTCGGAACGCCGCGCCCGACGCCAACGCGTCCCGCACAAGTGCGCGGGCCTGGCCGAGGTCGGCCGCCCGGCCGGCCAGTTGCAGGACGCGGCAGGCAATCGTGTCGACGATCTCGAGCAGATCGGGCGCGCCGTGTCCCTGTAAGGTAGCGATGCACTCCTCGATCTCGAGCGCGTTCCCGACGGCGTAGCCCAGAGGCGTGTCCATGGCCGTGACGACCGCTTCCGTCCGCACGCCGTGGGCCGTGCCGATCGACACGAGCGAACGGGCCAGGACGAGCGCCTCGTCGATCGTCTTCATGAACGCGCCGCGGCCGCACTTGACGTCGAGCACCAGCGCGTCGCTACCTTCCGCCAGCTTCTTGCTCATCACCGATGCCGAGATGAGCGGCACGCTCTCGATGGTCGCGGTCACGTCGCGCAGCCCGTAGAGCACCTGGTCGACCGGCGCGATGTCAGGGGTCTGGCCGACCAGCGCACAGCCCACCTTGGCGAGGACACCCAGGAACTCCTCGGTCGACAGGCCGACCCGGAAGCCCGGAATCGACTCGAGCTTGTCGAGCGTGCCGCCGGTGTGCCCCAGCCCCCGGCCGGACATCTTCGGCATCACGACGCCGCATGCGGCTACGAGCGGAGCCAGCACGATCGACACCTTGTCGCCGACACCGCCCGTGCTGTGCTTGCCCACCTTGACGCCGGGAATGCCCCGCAGGTCGACCCGCCGGCCCGACTGCACCATGGCGTCGGTGAGCCAGGCCGTCTCCTGGGCCGTCATGCCCCGCAGTACGATGGCCATCAGCAGCGCGGAGATCTGATAATCGGCCCACGTGCCGTCGAGCACCCCGTGCACGAAGGCCGCGATGGCCTCCTGGGACAGGGCCTCGCCATCTCGCTTGGCGCGAATGATGTCGACGGCGCGCATGAATCGGAGCGAAGTATAGCAGCCGGTTGCCGTCTATAATCTACGCGGGCTGGCTGGCCGCCGCCGGCCGCGTAACCTTTTCCGGCGTACATGTCCCACGCGACCGAGCCACTGTCAGCGGAAACGAGTGCCACGCTGCTGGACCTGGCCCGCGCCTGCAAGGCTGCGGCGCGCGTGGTCTCCATGTACCCGCCCACGCACCCCGCGATTCAGGACGCGCTCGCCCGCATTACCGCCGCCGGGACGCAGGCCGTGAAGGCCGGCGCGTTCCAGATCACCGTCACGCCCGACACTCTGCTCGTGGGTGGCCGGGCGCTGCTGCGCCCCGACGTGGCCGTCAGCGAACTGGCGGGCATGCTGCACGGGCACAGCGTGGGCGAGCTGAACCTGACCGCCGCGCTCGAACCCGCCGGCTGGCACACGTTCCTGGTGCTGCTGTCGCAATCGGCAGCCGACATCCGCGACGAAGGGGGCATCACCCGCGCGTGGGAATCCGCCGGCGGCGGTCCGCTCGAGGTGCGCCAGATCGACTACGCCGAGGTGCTGCGCGAGCGCGCCGACGGCGACAGCTCCGACTGGGAGGACATCCTCACTGCGTACCTGCAGGGCGAGCAGACCGACATCGACGACACGATGCTCGACGCCTTGCTCGAGATCGCCACCGAGCCGGCGCGCATGGCGGCCTTCATGGACAACATCGTCGAGCG
>JANORI010000674.1:0-2165 GCA_031415235.1 Acidobacteriota bacterium
GGGCGAGCAGGTGCGCTGCGTCGTGTCGGTGTCGATGCTGACCGAGGGCTGGGACGCCAACACCGTCACGCACATTCTGGGCGTGCGCGCCTTCGGCACGCAGTTGTTGTGCGAGCAGGTGGTGGGCCGCGGCCTTCGCCGCATCAGCTACGCCGTGGGTGACGACGGCCGCTTCGCGCCCGAGTACGCCGAGGTCTACGGCGTGCCGTTCTCGTTCATCCCGTGCTCGGGCATCCCGCTCGACCCCAAGCCGGGGCCCACGCCCACGCACGTGCGGGCGCTCGACGAGCGCATCCGCTGCGAGATCACGTTCCCGCGCGTGCAGGGCTACCGGTTCGATATTCCGACGGAGCGCCTGAGCGCCCGCTTCACCGACCGGTCACGCTACGTGCTCTCGACGGCCGACCTGCCGACCAAGACCGAAAACGCCCCCATCGTGGGCCAGTCGAGCATTCACACGCTCGACGACCTGCGGTCGCGCCGCCCGAACGAGGTGGCCTTCCTGCTGGCGAAGCTGGTGCTCGAGAAGTACTTCCGGCAAGACGCCGCGGAGCTCACGGACCGGCCAACCACGCACGAGTTCGACCCAGCGGTGCAAACGTGGGTGTTCCCGCAGGTGTTGGCCATCGCCAAGCAGTGGCTGGCCGAGTGCGTCACCTGCAAGGACGACACGTTTCCGCAACTGCTCCTGCTGGTGGAGTTCGCGCACGACGCCGCGGACCGCATCTACCAGGCCATCGTGCGCGCGCACGACGGCGAGGCCCGCCTCAAGCCCAACCTGCGCCCCGTCAAATGCGAGGAGCAGGGCAGCACGCGCTACGTGAGCTTCGACACCACGAAAGACACCTACGCCACGAGCGACGACCGCTGCCACATCTCTCACGTGGTGCTGGATTCCGGCTGGGAAGGCAAGATGGCCCAGACGCTGGAGGAACTGGACGAGGTTGCGGCCTATGTGAAGAACCAGGGCCTGCAGTTCGCCATTCCCTATATGTTCAACGGCGAGCAGCGTGCCTACTTCTCCGACTTCCTCGTGCGCGGCCACTCGGGCGTGAACCTGGTGGTCGAGGTATCCGGCGAGAACCGCAAGGACAAGGCCGCCAAGGTGAACGCCGCCCAAACGCTGTGGGTGCCGGCCATCAACAACCACGGCGGCTTCGGCCGGTGGGCGTTCGTAGAGGTGACTGACCCGTGGGACGCCAAGAACACCATTCAAGCGGCGCTTGTACAATCGCTGCAGGAAGCGTGACTGATGCCCCTACCCATACAGATCCCCCGTGACGTGCTTGTCTCGCTGTGCCAGCGCTACGGCGTGCGTCGGCTCTCGTTGTTTGGGTCGGTCCTGAGACACGACTTCACCCGCGAGAGCGACGTGGACGTGTTGGTGGAGTTCCAGCCTGGGCACACCATCGGGCTGTTCCGGCTGGCAGCCATGGAGCGCGAGCTCACGGCGCTGGTTGGGCGAAAGGTTGACCTGCGCACGCCGAACGACTTGTCGCCGTACTTCCGCGAGGCTGTGCTGGGCTCAGCCGTGGAGCAGTATGCCGCCTGAGTCCGATGCCGTACGCGTGCGGCACATGGCGGACGCCGGTCGCGAGGCAATGGGGTTCTGCCAGGGCCGTTCGCGCGCCGACCTCGACACCGACCGCATGTTCGCCCGCGCGCTGGTCAAGTCGATCGAGATCATTGGCGAAGCCGCTTCCAAAGTCAGCCAGCCGACCAGACTCGAGCTTCCCGACGTGCCATGGGCCGACATCGTGACCATGCGCCATCGTCTCACGCACACCTACTTCGACATCGATCTCGACATCGTCTGGAACACCGCGGCGTTCGACCTGCAGCCTCTGGTGGTCACGCTGGACCGTTGGCTTTCCGGCAAGTAGTCAAGCCATGGCCAAACGCACCCCCAAGGCGCCCAAGGGCCCCACGCCCGTGGACGCAACCAAGCACAAAGACACGCGCAAGAACATCCCCACGAAAGAACTGCGCGACTTCGTGGCCGACGACGAGAAGGCGCCCAAGACCATGCTCTACCCGCGCGACCCGTCGCTCGACCCGCAGCTCGTGTGGAAGGGCAAAGACGCACAGGACCAGGCGGATCTGGCCGTGCCGGTCGTGCCCATCTACATCCAGGAGAAGGTGCACCCGCAGGCCATCATCGAGCA
>JANORI010000675.1:0-5267 GCA_031415235.1 Acidobacteriota bacterium
CGCTCTTGAGCGGCTCGGCCGACACGAAGGTCACGCCCTCGCCCATGCGCGCGGCGCTGCGCCTGAGGTCGGCCTCGTTCAGCGCGCCGGGTGCCGGGCCCTGCGGCCCGGCCATGCCGCCGAGCATGCCCTTCATGAGCCCCAGGTTCACCAGCATCGTCTGCTCGACGGTGCCGCTGCCATCGGCCTTCACATTGATGACGGTGGCGCTGCGAATGCAGCCAGTGCACAAGATGGCGACGAGCGCGACCGAAGCGACTTTCGCAAGCATGGGCGACCTCCGGAGGAGCTGACATCATACCCCGCCGATGCGGAGCGCCAACTCGACAGGCCCTATCGACGCCGCTGCCCACGGGCGATACTAAGAGGGCCCTTCACCTCGCGATGACCACCACTGCCACTTCGTCCACGCTGTTCCCGCACCGCGCCTATCCGACGTGGCAGGGGAGCCCGACGCTGATGGTGGTCGTGGACACGGAGGAGGAGTTCGACTGGCACGCACCCTTCTCGCGCGGCGCCATCTCGGTCAAGGCCATGCGCCATATCGATCGGGCTCAGCGGATCTGCGAGCGAGCCGGCGTGGTGCCGACCTACGTGATCGACTATCCGGTGGCTACCCAGGCCGAGGGCTACCAGGCGCTGGCATCGTGGGCCAGCGAGGGACGGTGCGAAATTGGCGCGCATCTGCACCCCTGGGTGACGCCGCCCTACGACGAGCCGGTGAGCGGCCCCCATAGCTTCGCCAGCAACCTGCCGCCCGCGCTGCAAGCGGCGAAGATGCGCGAGTTGTGCGGCGCGGTGGCCGCGCATACCGGCATGGCCCCCCGCGTCTTCAAGGCGGGCCGCTACGGCATTGGACCGCACCTGCTCGGGCTGTTCGACGAACTGGGACTCACCGTCGACGCCAGCGTCAATCCGTGCATCTCGTTTGCGTCGGAATCGGGTCCCGACTTCACCGCGTTCGACTCGCGGCCGTTCTGGATCGACGCCGCCTCCCGGCATCTCGAAGTGCCCTGCACCCACGGGTTCGTGGGTTGGGCCCGCAGCCACGGCGTGGCGCTGCGCGAGGCCGCTGAACGGCTGCGCTCCCTCAAGGCACCAGGCCTGCTCGCTCGCGCCGGTGCCCTCAACCGCATCATGCTCTCGCCGGAGGGCAACACGCTCGACGAGATGATCGCGCTGACCCGGACGCTGCTCGCTGACGGGCTGCGGGTGTTCTCGCTCACGTTCCACAGCCCGTCGGTCGAACCGGGTCACACGCCCTACGTGCGCTCCGACGCAGACCTCCAGGTCTTCCTGTCCTGCATCGAGCGTTACTTCGAGTTCTTCTTCGGCGAACTCGGAGGAGTGGCATCAACGCCGGAGCGTTTTCGCCGGGCGCTGCCCGGCGCGGTAAGCACACCCGCATGAAAGTCATCGGCATCTCTCCGCTCGACAAGGACTCGAACGTCACCCTCGTGGAAGACGGCCGTATCACCTACGCCGCCGGCGAGGAAAGATTCACCCGCGTGAAGCTGCAGGACGGCTTTCCGTGGCAGGCCCTGCAGGACTGCCTCGATCGGACCGGCACCGACGTGTCGGAGATCGCGACGGTGGCGTATCCGTTCCTGCCGTGGGACGAAGAAACGCGGCTCTTCACCGAGAAGCTCAACGACGAGAAGGCGTATCTCGAAGGGCAGGACTCGGTCCAGACGACGCGTCTCATCAATGAAGCGCAGGCGCGCGTTCCGGCCCGTACGGCCGCGATCCCCGGTCTGCAGCACCCGAACGAGAAGATGGACAAGGGCTTGGCCAAGACACTGGCCTACCGCGTGCTGGCGGGCGACAGCGTCGTGTCGCGCAACGTGGCCAAGCGTGGGTCGGACCAGTGGGGCCGCGAGGCGCAGGCGTTCCACAAGAAGTGGCACGAAGAGCTCGAAGGCGCGCTGGGCGAACTGGGCCTGCTCGGCACGCTGAAGCGCTACGAGCATCACATCACGCACGCGGCCAACGCGTACTACGGCAGCGGCTTCGACGAGGCGCTCATCGTCAGTCTCGACGGCTATGGCTCGGGCCTTGCCGGCGCGGCCAGCGTCGGTCGCGGAGGAAAAATCGAACGGCGTCACGGCATCGCCTACCCGCACTCCCTCGGCACGTTCTACGAGTCGGTCACCTCGGGTCTGGGTTTCCGGCCGAGCCGGCACGAAGGCAAGATCGTCGGCTTGGCGGCGTACGGCGACCCGAAGGTGCTGCGCGAGGTGCTGCTGTCGCGCATCGACCAGCAGCCGGGCGGCTTCCGCATTCTCGAGAGCAACAACATGTACTTCGCTCGCCTGCTGGCGAGCCAGTTCCCGAAGATTGACGTGGCGGCAGCCTACCAGCACGTCCTCGAGAAAGTGGCGACCGACTACATCGCATATCACCTCGCCAAGACCGGTACCAAGAACGTGGTGCTCTCGGGCGGCGTGGTGGCCAACGTGAAGCTCAACCAGCGCATCTTCGAGCTGGCGGGCGTGGAGCAGATCTTCGTGCATCCGAACATGGGGGACGGCGGATGCGGCACCGGCGCCGCGCTCCTCGAGTTCCAGGGGCATCCGGCGCTCAACGAGCGGCTGCCTGATGTCTACCTCGGGCCCTCGTACACCGACGACGAAATCCTGGCGGCGCTGCGGCGGTCGCAGCTCGCCTTCGACAAGTACGCGCCCATCGAACCGAAGATCGCGCAGCTGATCGCGGCCGGTAAGGTGGTGGCGCGCTTCAACGGCCGGATGGAGTACGGTCCGCGCTCGCTCGGCAACCGTTCGATTCTCTATCACGCGCGCGAGCCTGAGGTGAACCAGTGGCTCAACCAGCGCCTGGGCCGCACTGAGTTCATGCCGTTTGCGCCCGCCACGCTCTACGAGCACCGCGAGCAGTGCTACCTGAACGTGGAAGGCGCCGACTACACCGCGCAGTTCATGACGGTCACGTTCGACTGCACCGAATTCATGCGTCGCGAGTCGCCGGCGGCCGTGCACGTGGACGGCACGGCACGTCCGCAGCTGGTGACGGCCGAGTCGAATCCGAGCTTCCACAAGGTGCTCACCGAGTATCACCGTCTCACTGGTCTACCGTCGGTGATCAACACGAGCTTCAACATGCACGAGGAACCGATCGTGTGCAGCCCCGACGACGGGGTGCGCGCGTTCCTGCAGGGCAACCTCGACTATCTCGCCATCGGCGACTTCCTCGTGGCGCATCCGTCGAGCCGGTAGCGTCATGGTGGTTCTCGGAATTTCCGGACGGCGGCGGCGCGCCGCCGCGGCACTCTCAGCTGGCGGCCGTCTGGTGGCCGCCTCGGTCCAGGCGTCGCACGCGCGCGGCGCAGACGCGGGCTACGTCGGCGAGGCGCTGCCGAGGGCGGCGGTCACCGCCTGTCTGGCGGCGGCCGGTCTCGCCGCGGCGGATGTCACTGAGGTGGTCATCGCCGAAGGCGGAGGGATCGGCGCTGGCCTCGAGCCCCTCGCCCGCCGGTTCGGCGGCCTGGTAGGTGGGGCCCGGCTCTCGACCCATCGCATGAGCCGTCTGGCCGCGCAGGCGCGGCTGGGTCAGGTGGTGGCCGGCGACGGCACGGTGCTCGTGGCAGACGAGTCTGCCGCTGCGGTCGTGGGTGGCGGCGCTGCGTCTGAGGAACCGGCCGACCTGCGTCAGTTGCTGTGCCTGTCGGCGCGTCTCGCCGAGGCGCTTGGCCTCCAGGGCGCCGGCCCGTGCGAGGCGATTCCGGTGCTGGAACTTCTGGCCGGGAGCGACGAGAGGCGCGACCGTCCCTGGTTCGCCGGGCTCGACCGCGTCGCCGCCTCTCCGCAGGCGAGTCTCGAGTCGTTCATGCTGGCCCTGGCCCGGGCCGAAGCCGACGCGCAGGCTTCGCTCGCCGACGCGGACACGGTCCGCGTACGGGCTCAGCGCGTGCGCGTCGAACTGGCGCACGCGTTCCTGGATGTCCTGGCCGGGGCCCTGGCGCGCGCGGCCCTCGCAGCTGGCACCGACACGGTGCTGGCTGGCGGCGTCTTCGCGTCGGCGGACTTCGTGGCGCGCGTGCGCGCTGCCGCGGGGCAGGCCTTGCGGCTCGCGCCGTGCGCCAGCGCCGAGGGCGCGGCTGTGGGCGCCGCACTGGCGTTGTCGTCGAGTCTGGCCGGAGCGGTGCCCGAGTCGCTGGCCTTGGGCGCGCCGGTGACCGAGCAAGACGCGAAGGCGGTGCTCGAGAACTGCCGCCTCGACTACCTGTACGAGCCACGCTGGCCGCGACTAGTGGAGCGCGTGTCGCGCGTGCTCGAGCGCGGCAAGCTGGTGGCGTGGTTCCAGGGGCCCGCCGAATTCGGGCATCCGCTGCACGGCTCGCGCAGCATCCTGTGCGACCCGTCCAGCCGCTATGCGCGCGACAACGTGAACGAGTATCTGCGGCATCTCCCGCTCTCGTCGCCCATTCCGCTGTCGCTGCCAGCGGGTGCCGCCGGGTGCGTTGACGAGGCCCTGCTCCTGCCGTGGACGTTTGCCCGCACGACGGTGCGTGCCGAATGGCGCGAGGCTCTGCGCGGTGCGTCGGACGCGGCCGGGCACGCGCACGCGCACGTGCTCAGCCCGACGGCGTCCGGACCGTTTGCTGAGTTGCTCGAGGCGCACCGCCGCCTCACCGGCGTGCCGGGGCTCATGAACGTGCCGCTCGGGCACCCAGGCGAGGCCACCGCCGTCACGCCTCGTGACGCGATTCGCGCGGCCTTTGCCTCGTCGGCCGACGCCCTGGTGATTCACCGGTTCCTCGTGATGAAGGACTTCTGGCAGATGCGGGTCGACGGCTAACCGGTGGCGTCGCGCGAAGGGCTCGGCCGCACGGCGCTCGTGACCGGGGCGTCCGCCGGCATCGGCAAGGCGTTTGCCGAGCTGCTTGCCGAGCATGGCTACACCCTGGTGCTGACGGCGCGTCGCGCTGACCGGCTCGAGGCGCTGGCCGCCGTTCTGCGCGCCACCCACGGCGTGGCCGTGCACGTGCTGCCGGCCGACCTCGCTAACCCGGCCGCACCGGCCGACCTGTGCGCAGCGATCCACGCCCGAGCACTGCACATCGACGTGCTCGTGAACAACGCCGGCTACGGCGTGCCTGGCGCGTACGCCCGCACCGACTGGCGCCGGCAGGCCGACTTCATCCAGGTGCTGGTCACCGCCGTGGCCGAGCTGACGCACCGGCTGTTGCCGGGCATGATCGAGCGGCGGTGGGGCCGGGTGCTGAACATCGCATCGCTGGCGGCGCTCGT
>JANORI010000676.1:0-6945 GCA_031415235.1 Acidobacteriota bacterium
GTCGCGGCCCGGGTCAGCCAGCGGCATGGTCCGTCGAACAAGCTCCGGCTGTTCGAGCTTCCCGAGGCACAAGAGGCCGGGCGCGTGGTGCTCCTCGACTGCGATACGGTGGTGGTGCAACCACCGGACGCCCTGTTCGAGGCGGACCCGTTCGCGGCCAAGATCGCCGACAAGGCCACGGTCAGCCTCAACACCTTCGAACGCCTGTTTGCGGCCTTCGGGGTGAAGATGCCGGACGCAACGTTTCGCTGCACCGTGACCGGCGAGGCGACGATTCCATACTTCAACGCGGGGGTCCTGGCCCTGGGCCGCGAGGCGCTGGTCACGCTGGTGCCGGAGTGGCAGCGCACGAACGCCCGACTGCTCGACCAGCTGCATCTGCTGGGCGAATCGGCGAACTTCTGCGAGCAGGCGAGCCTGAGTCTCGCACTGGCCGGAACCAGAACGCCGGTCGTCGCACTGGGGGACGCGCTGAACTTCCCGGCGCACCTTGCGCCTGAGCCGTGGAACGCAGCCTTTGCGAACACGGACCCGACGATCATCCACTATCACGGTCTCGTCGAACACGATGGGACGCTGAGCGGGTCGCACTATCCGAGGGTCAACGAGCGTATCGTCGCGCTCAATCGCCGGCTCCTCGACGACGACCGGAGCCGCACGGTTCACGTCCAGACCGACGCCGACCGCGGGTCGCTCGCGCCGCTCGTGATTCTCGGCATGCACCGCTCGGGCACGTCGCTGGCGGCGTCGCTCCTCGAGAGCGCGGGCCTTGCAATTGGCGAGCGGCTGGTCGAGGGCAACTGGTCGAACCCGCGCGGACACTTCGAAGACATCGATTTCGTCGAGTTCGAAAAGCTGGCGCTTCGGGAGTTGGGCGCGAACCTCGATGGCTGGGTCACGGGCACCCTCGCCGCGCCGTCGGACGCGCTGCTGGCACAGGCCCGTGCCCTCGTCGACTACAAGGCCCGGGCGGGACGTCCATGGGGCTGGAAGGATCCGCGGAGCGTGCCATTGCTGGAGCTGTGGCAGGAGGTCGTGCCGCAGGCGCGGTTCGCGATTGTCTATCGCGCGCCGTGGGAGGTCGTGGAGTCGCTCTTCAGACGCGGGGACGCCGCGTTCGACGCTGACCCCGAGCTGGCCATCGAGACCTGGCGGCACTACAACGAGCGTCTGCTGACGCTGGCCCTCGCCGCACCGGAGCGCTGCGTGCTCTGCAACGTGGATACGATCACGGCCGACCCTGCGGGCTGGGTGGCGGCTGTAGCCGCACGCACCGGCACGACGCTGGTGGCGCCGCAGTCGGCCATCGTCGAGCCCACACTGCTCCATGGGGCGCAGACGCGCGAACGGGCCGCCCTGCTGGCACGCTGCTACCCAGACGTGATCGACCTGTATGAACGCTTGGAGCGGCACGCGTACCACGCGGCCGGCGTCGTCCCGGCGCGAGTCACGCGCGTGGCCCTGTCGGCCGACGAGGAGCGACGCCTGGCCGTGCGCGACTGGCATGCCGCGGCACGGGGCCAGCGCTCCGGTCCGCCGGCGGGTTCGGCGGCCACCGCGATCACGGCCGAGGCGGCCACGTCGGGCTGGTGCACGTGCTGCCAGGCGGACGCGCGGTTCGTCGAGAAGGGCGAGTGGCTGCGGGACCAGTATGTGTGCGAGCGGTGTGGGTCGATTCCGCGGTTCCGCGCGGTCAACCTCGTCCTCGGCACGTGTTTTTCGGGCTGGCAGCACGCAGCGATTCACGAGTACTCGCCGGTCAACGACTTCATTCAACGTCATTGCAGTGGCTACACGTCCACGCACCCGTTTTCGGGTCTGGCGCCCGATGCCTCGCGGGATGTCGCGCGAACCGAGCACCTGGAGCAGTTGCCATTTCCCGACGAGTCGTTCGACATCTTCGTCACCCAGGACGTCCTCGAGCACGTGTTTCGCCCTGACGCCGCCGTGACCGAGATCCTGCGCGTGCTCAAGCCGGGAGGCGCGCACGTGTTCACGACGCCGAAACACAAGCGGCTGACGGCCACACGCCAGCGCGCCCGCCTCGATGAACAGCAGGTCGAGCACCTGCTGGCGACCCAGTACCACGGCGATCCGTCAGCCGCGGACCGCGAGCTCGTCACGTGGGACTTCGGCGACGACTTCGAACAACTCCTCTGGCGCTGGTGCCGGGCAGCCACCACGACCTTCGTGTGTCGCGACCGCCGCCTGGGCCTCGACGGCGAGTACCTGGAGGTGTTCGTGACCCGAAAACCGGTGACTTGACGCGTAGTAGGTTGGAGAGGCTGAGCAAGAGCGTCACATGCTTGCCGGGCCCAGACAAAATGTTGTTTCCAACACGAAAAACATTAAAAAAAGGCAATGAATATCGGCATCAATCGGTGTTAGCATCTCGCCAAGCCGATGCGCATGTGGGTGCTAGATTGCGGCGTGACGCCACTCATCAAAACGTCCCTCGACGTAGGGCTGGAGGCGCGAGTCCGCGACGGTGTCGCCCACGACTCCCGAAAATACATGCGTGACCCGATGGTGCGCCGCGCGGTCGTGTCGCTTGCGGTGCTCTGCAGCCTGGGAGGTGCCGCGCTGCAGGCGCGCGCGCAGGCGCCTACCGTCGACTGGTCGAACCATCGACTCACGATTGCGGCTGCGGACGTGCCGCTGGCAGTGGTGCTCGCGGAAGTGGCGCGCCGCACCGGCTCGAAGGTCGCCGGCCTCGAGCAGGCCTCTCGCCGCGTCACCATCGACATTCGAAACGCGACCTTGCTCGACGCCGTGCGCGCTATCCTCCGCGAGGTCGATCTCGACTACATCTACATCCCACGCTTCGACGCCCGTGAGGGTGCGTACGACCAGATCGCGCTGTGGCTCTACGGACCATCGCGCGTGGCAACCGCGCGAGTTCCGTGCGGACCTGGCGAGGCGGGCGAGTGCGGCCCCGTCGCGGTGACGGTGGTGGCCTATGACGACACTGCGACAGGGATGCCTCAGCCTTCGGCCGATGCGGCCGAAGAAGCGGAACTCGTCACGAGCGGGCATTTCGACTTCGCCGCTACGGAGGGCGGCTTGCTGTCGTTGACGAAGTCCGGGAACCACGGCGTCCGCATCCGGGCCATCCAGGCCCTGGCGTTGCAGAACACTGCGGCGGGGCACGCGGCGATCAGGGCGGCAATCAACGACGAACATCCGTTCGTCCGCGCCGAAGCCGCCGAGTTGCTCGCGCACACGGGGCGGCCGGAAGACGGCGCCAGGGAGCTGCTGGCACACCAGGACCCGGCTGTGCGTTTTGCCGGAGCGGTGACGTTGAGTGACGACCAGAGTGAGAGCGCGACGCTGCAGTTGGAACGCGCGCTCGGCGATGAGGATGGCGGCGTGCGGACGATCGCGGCCGACGTCCTCCGGCAGAAGGCACGGCAGAGCAGCAAGCGACGTTGACGGACAATTCTTGGGACCGGCGTTCAAACTGGCGGGCAATTTTTCTGTGGAGGTGACTGATGAGTCGGATTTATCGTTCGCGAGTGTCGAGGTACCTGGCGGCGCTTGCCGCTGTAGGGGTAGTCGGCGTGTTCATGTTCGGCTCCTTCGGGGAGAAGGGTGAGCAGCTCGGTGTAGGCCAGCGTCGCGTGACAGCGCAACCGACATCTTCGCTCCAGGGCCAAACGGGCACGATGACGCCCGGGTTTACGGGCGGCACCCGGACCGAGTCAGCCACCTACACGCCGCCGTCGGCGGAGAAGATCGCGGAGCGCGAGGCGGTCACGAAACGGCTCGGTGAGACGATGGCCGCGCGCGCAAATCGCCTGCCGGCGCGTGACCCGCGCGTCACGCCGGACACGAACTTCCAGGCGCCGGGCCCATTCAATGGGCGCCAGATCTCGATGCAGCCGCCGGGCGCGAGCGCTTCCCCACAAGTACCCGGAACCATGGTCGCCTTCCAGAACGCCGTGCTGAATCCGGCAAGCGCCGGCCTCGGCAGCTCGAGCATCAACGAGCCTGCCGTGGCGCAAAACGGCAGGTACGTGTTCCAGACCTGGAACTGGGGCGCGGCCCGGTCGATTACGGGCGGTAATACGTTCACCTACATCGATCCCGACACCTTCTTCCCGGGCATGGCCGACTTCTGTTGTGACCAGGACGTGATCTACGACAAGGGGCGGGATCGCTTCTTCTGGCTCCGCATGGGGATTGGGTTGTTCGCGAACCCGCTCGGCGGCTCCGAGAACCGGCACATCATCAACGTCGACACCGGCGCGGGCGCGACGTGCGCCTACGACATTCGCGCGAGCATGACGGGCAACGGCTTCTTCGCCGATTCGTTCATCGACTACCCGCGCATGGCCCTGAGCAACGACTACCTGTATGTGCAGCAGAACGTCTTCAACGCGGCCGGCACGGCCTTCAAGACGCACCTGATGTTCCGATTCGCCCTGGACCAGATGGCCACCTGTGCTGGCACTCCCTTCGTCTGGTGGAACATGCCCGAAGTGGGCGCTACAGGGTGGACGCCGGCCCTGGTCGAGAACGCGCGCGAGACGATGTACCTGGGCGACACGCTCATCGCGAGCGGCGGATTGAACAACGGCTTCCGCGTGTACTGGCAGTCCGACGACAGCACGGTGTTGAACTTCGTGGACAGGGTCATTGCCAACTACACGTTCACGAATCGCGACGCGGTCTGCACGGTGCTTGGCGGCTCCAATCCGTGTCTTCGCGCCGACATCCGCGTGACGGGCGGTGCCATCTTCCACAACTCACCGCTGCCAACCGGCTTGGGAGCCTCGGGCGACCGGGTGTCGTTCTTCTTCAACGTCAAAGCGGGTAACGGGTTCCCGCTGCCGTACATCGAAAACGCCACCTTCCACGCGGGCACGCTCGCCTACGGTGCGCGGAATCACCTGGCCTACAGCAATCTCACGCCGTGGTACGGCGCCGCCGGTGCAAACGATCGCGACCACGTGGGTCTCGCGTTCATGGGGTTCTGGACCGTGGCCACGGGCATCAACCCGCAGGTGATGTTCGGCGTCGACGACGACTTCAACGGCGTGCCGACGGGTCCAGGCGGCTGGGAGATCTACTCCTTCGGAGGCACCTTCCCGTGGACGGCAAACTCCTCGGGTGACTACTTGCGCTCCAGAAAGCACTCGCCGGTCGGCACGGCCTGGATCATGTCCAACTTCGCGAGGTCGTCGGCCACGCAGTACATGCCGTCGTACATCGTCTACGGGCGCGAACGGGATACGACGGGCGTCGGCCGGTTCTTCCAGCAATAGCAGCGCCGCCTCGAGCGGCGCCGACACGAACACGCACGCCGGGGGCCCGCAGGGTCCCCGGCGTTGTCATGTACGGCGCGTTCTGCACGGGCGTGCGCAACCACCCGTCACGCGGGGTGCCGGGTGCCGCGATCCACGGGTTAGAATTCAGCCTTGACCTCGACGAACCTCGTTCTAGTCACACCGGAGAACTGGTTCGACCTGCCGCGGCGTGCCGCGACCGCCGACGCACGAACCACGCTTTACTTCATGCTGTCTGACGCCCACGGGCACTGCACCTTGGGTGGCGTATCGCTCGCCGAACTGCGCGCCGTGCATCACACGTTCGGGGCGTGGTGGCCGGAACTCGGCGCCGACTCCCGGCCCGCAAGTCTGCCGGCCGGCGTCTACGATCGCCTGCGCTCCGACAGTCGCGCGCTGCTGCGCCAGAGGGCCGAGGCCGCCCTTGCCTCGCCGGCCTCGCCCGCGGATCCCGCGCCGTTGCTGCTGGCCTTCCCCGCGCTCGACCATCCGTGGCTGGCCACGTCCCCCGGCGCGGGCGTCTTTCTGAAGCACTTCCTGTGGCTACCGCACTCGCCGTCGCTGCTCGCCTGGGCGCAACGCCTGGCGGCGGCGGAGAACGCGGCCGAGGCCGCACGGCAACACGCGTGGATGCGGGTGGTGTTCCAGAAGGTCGCCGTCGAAGACGAACTACCTGAGGCCCTGGCCTGTTTGCGCGCGGTCTACGGCGGCGACGATGCCGGGCGTCGCGCCCTGCTGACGGCCGAGGCCGACATGCTCGACGCGTGCGGGCTGACCGAGCTTGCCGCCTGGGGCCGCACCCTGGGTCTGCACGAGCCGGCGCGCACGGAGGCCGGCATCGCGATTCCGGTCCGTCGGCCGGCACCGACCGCCGCGGCGCCCGACATCACGGTGCTCGTGCCGTCGTACTGCCATGCGCCGTACATCGAGGCCGCTCTCGAGAGTGTGCTGGCGCAGACCTACGCGGCCTTCCGCATTCTCGTCGTCGACGACCGCTCCACCGACGCCACGGTGGCCCGGGCCGGCACGGTCAACGACCCACGTGTCCGGATCGACGTCAACGACACGAATCTGGGGCTGGGCGACAGCGTACTCTCGGCCCTCGAGCGCATCGACACGCCGTATGTCGCGCTGCTCAACTCGGATGACCTCTTCCATCCGCGGCGTCTCGAACTCTGTCGCGCGGCCCTGGAGCACTCGCCCGCACTGCAAGTCGTCGCCACCGGCCTCGTCACCGTCGATTCAAGCGGGTGCCGGCTCACGCCCGGGAACGTCCGGCGCCTGTTCGACGGACGTCACGTGGCCGATTGGATGCAGTGGCATGCAGGCACCGGCCGCGTCGAACCCGACGCCGACCTGCTGGCGGCGCTGCTCGAACGGAACTTCCTCGTCACCAGCAGCAACCTCGTGGCCCGCACGGGCTTCCTGCGCCGCAGCGCCGAGTCGCTGCGCGGACTGAAGTACTGCCTCGACTGGCAGGTCTTCCTCGAGGCGGCCGCCACCGGGGCGCTCGCGTACCTGCCGGACGCCCTGCTGGGCTACCGCCTGCACGCATCGAACACCGTCTGGTTCGACGACGAACGAGGAGCGGCCTACGCCCTCGAAGTGAACCGTGTGCTGGCCCACACGCTGCGACGCGCTGGTGCGCGGCACTCAC
>JANORI010000677.1:0-2623 GCA_031415235.1 Acidobacteriota bacterium
GTCGAGCCGGTGATTACTCACCGCCTTGCCGAAGTACTGGGTGGCCACGTCCTCCAGCTGGTGCGCCTCGTCCACCACCAGATGTCCGCACGACGGAATCACCGCGCCGTAGTCGCTCTCGCGCACGGCGGCGTCGGCGCAGAGCAGGTGGTGGTTCACGATCACGACGTCGCTCTCGGCGGCGCGTTGCCGCATGCGCGTGACGTAGCACTCGCTGTGGCGCGGACAATCGGATCCAAGACACGTCTCGGCCGTGGCCGACACTTCGTGCCACAGCGCCAGGTCTTCGGGCAGCTCGGCCAGTTCCGCGCGGTCGCCGGTGGGCGTCTGCGGCAGCCAGTGTTCGATCACCGGCAGGAAGATCGCCTCGTCGGACGACAGGCGCGCGCCCCTGACGCCCTGACGCGACTTGTATTCTTCGAAGCGATGCAGGCACAGATAGTTCGCGCGCCCTTTCATGCAGGTGGCGGTGAACGGCACGCCCAGCGCCTCACGCAGCAGCGGCACGTCCTTGTTGTAGATCTGCTCCTGCAGATTCTTCGTGCCGGTCGAGATGAGCACGCGGTGTCCACTCAGAATCGCTGGCACCAGGTAAGCCATCGTCTTGCCGGTGCCGGTGCCAGCTTCGGCCAGCAGCACGCCGCCGTCCTCGAGAATGCCGGCCATCGCAGCCGCCATGCGGCGCTGGCCGTCGCGAGGCTCGAACTGCGGCAGCGCGCGGGCCAGCGGACCGTCGTCGGCAAACGCGCGCGCGACCGCGTCTACGAGCCGGCCGGGGCCTGGTAGAGCGGGAACGTCTGGCACAGCTGCTCGACCTGGGTTTTCACGGCCGAGGCCACGGCCTGGTCATCTGGCGCCGCGAGCACGCGCGCGATGAGTGCCGCAATGGTGCCCATGTCGTGCGCCCGCATGCCCCGCGTGGTGACCGCCGGGGTGCCCAGGCGGATGCCGCTGGCGACCATCGGCGGATTCGTGTCGAACGGAATGGCGTTCTTGTTCACGGTGATGGCCGCGCGTCCGAGGGCGGCTTCGGCCACCTTGCCGGTCAGGCCCTTCGAGAACACGTCCACGAGCACCAGATGATTGTCGGTGCCGCCGCTCACGACGCGGAATCCGGCCGCTGCCATCCCCGCGGACAGCGCCGCGGCATTGGTGACGACATGGCGCTGGTAGTCGGTGAACGCGGGCGCCGCCGCCTGCTTGAAGCACACGGCCTTGGCCGCGATGATGTGCATCAGGGGCCCGCCCTGCACACCCGGGAAGAGCGCGCGGTCGATGTCCTTGGCGTGTGCCTGGCGGCACAGAATCAGCCCCGCGCGTGGGCCACGCAGCGTCTTGTGCGTGGTGGTCGTCACGAAATCGGCGTGTGGCACAGGGCTCGGGTGCAGGCCCGTCGCCACGAGTCCGGCGATGTGCGCCATGTCGACCATGAACAGCGCGCCGGTCTGCCTGGCGATGTCACCCATGCGCGCAAAGTCGATCACGCGGGCGTAGGCGCTGGCGCCGGCAATGAGCAGCGTGGGCTTGTGCTCGTGGGCCAGGCGCTCCACCTCGTCGTAGTCGATGCGCTCATCGCTCCGGCGCACGCCGTACGGCACGATGTTGAAGTACTTCCCGGAAAAATTCAGGGGATGACCGTGCGTGAGATGGCCGCCGTGGGCGAGGCTCATGCCCAGAATGGTGTCGCCTGGCTTCAGGGTGGCCAGCAGCACGGCCATGTTGGCCTGGGCGCCCGAGTGCGGCTGCACGTTGGCGTGCTCGGCGCCGAAGAGGGTCTTGGCCCGCTCGATGGCGAGCGCTTCGACGACGTCTACGTGCTCGCACCCGCCGTAGTAACGCTTCCCTGGATAGCCTTCGGCGTACTTGTTCGTGAGCACCGACCCGGCGGCTTCGAGCACCGCCACGCTCACGAAATTCTCCGACGCGATGAGCTCGAGCCCTGATTCCTGCCGGTGCTGTTCGTGCGCGATGGCGGCGGCCACGTCTGGGTCGGCTTCGGCAAGCGGGCGCCGGAACATGGCCTGGTCGAAGGTCTCGCTCATGGGATCCTGGATGTGCCGCACGGGCCGGCTACGACTGGTCGCCGCGAAGGCTCCGCGACTCGATCTGCTGAATCTTCTGGACGCGTTGGGCGTGGCGTCCGCCCGCAAACGGTGTGCCGAGGAACACGTCGAGGATACGTTCGGCTTCGGCGACCGGCGTGCGGCGCGAGCCGATCGCGAGCACGTTGAGGTCGTTGTGTTCGCGGGCGATCCTGCCCTCGTCGGTGTCGAGGATCGACGCCGCGCGGATTCCCGCCACCTTGTTGGCCGCGATGGCCATGCCCACGCCGCTGCCGCAGACGAGGATGCCGCGGTCGGCCGAGCCGTTGGCCACCGCGTCGGCGACCGCTCTGGCGAAATCCGGGTAGTCGACCGACGTGGTCGAGGTCGTGCCGAAGTCGCGCCAGCGCACGCCGCGCGCATCGAGCATGGGCTTCAGTGCTTCCTTCAACTCGAAGCCCGCATGATCGGCGCCGAGCGCGATGAACATGCCGAAATTGTACACTACGGCTCAATGAGCGCTGTTGCCATCTCGCCCCGCGGTGAAACGCGCCTGCGCCACGGTCACCCGTGGATCTACC
>JANORI010000678.1:0-8936 GCA_031415235.1 Acidobacteriota bacterium
TCGCGCTCGGCGTCTCCTCCGGCCTCGACCCTGAGCATGGGCACGCGGTTCGGGACGACGCGCAGATCCCAGCCCGGTCCGTCGGCGGGCGTGCCCGGCCGCACGGCGAGGATTTCGCGGCCGGTCGCATGCTCGCACCCCTCGCACAGGGGGCACGGCCCATCAGCGTCAGGGGGCTGCTCGTCGAGGTCGAAGTCCCGCAGGCGCACCGGCGCGTCGGACACCACGATCACCCACTGCCCCGTTACCGGGTCGGCTCGCCATTCGGACATCTGTTCAGAGTACCACCAGCGCGGCCCGTCACCACCCAGGCCGGAAGGCGTCGGGAAACACCGTGACCGACCACTCCCCGCCGAGGTCGAGGAGCACTGCCACGACGTCGAAGCGCGCGGGCGCGCGCGTCAGGCCATGCCGCGCCAGGTAATCGGACGCCATCATGACGAGCCGTCGCTGTTTCTCCGTCGTGACCGACCCAGCCGGATCGCCAAATGCGCGACTTCTCCGGGCCTTGACTTCCACGAAAACGATGGTGGCGTCATGCCGCGCGACGATGTCGAGCTCCCCGAACCGCGTGCGATAACGCCGCTGCAGAATGCGGTAGCCCCGCGACTCGAGCGAGTGGCACGCACGAGTCTCACCTTCGAGCCCCAATGCCTGACGGGCGTAGGTCATGCAGCCGCGGCTGCAAGACTCGCGCCCGGCTGCTGCGGCCGGGCCCGCCGCCAGAACTGCCTTACCAGGCGGCGGTGATGGCCGTGAGGCTCTCGTCGAAGATGCGCACGGCCGTATCGGCCTGCGCCTTCGACAGCACGAGCGGCGGCGAGAAGCGCACGGCGTTGCGGCCGGCGCCCAGAATCAGCATGCCGCGGGCAAACGCCTCGTCGACCACGCGATCGCGTTCGGTGGTGGCGCGTTCCTTGGTGACGCGGTCGCGCACCAGCTCCACGCCGATCATCAGGCCCTTGCCGCGCACGTCGCCGATGATCCGATGCTTGTCCTTGAGTGCGGTCAGCCCCGCCATCATGTGCGCGCCAACCTCGGCGGCGTTGGCCACGAGCGTGTCGCGCAGCAGCTGGATGGTGGCGATCGCTGCGGCGCACGACACCGGGTTGCCGCCAAACGTGCTGGCGTGCGCGCCCGGGGGCCAGGCCATCACGTCGGCCCTGGCCACAGTGACGCCAAGCGGCATGCCGGACGCGATGCCTTTGGCGGCGGTCACGACATCCGGCTCCACGCCGAAATGCTCGATCGCAAACATCTTGCCCGTGCGCCCCATGCCCGACTGCACTTCGTCGACCATCAACAGCATGCCGTGCTTGGTCGTGAGCGCCCGCAGCCGTTCGTGAAACGCTTTCGGCGGTACCACATAGCCGCCCTCGCCCTGGATCGGCTCCACCATCACCGCTGCCACGTCGTCTGGTGACACCAGGTGCATCAGCACCTGGTCTTCGAGGAAGCCCAAGCACTCGGCCCCGCAGCTATCGGGCGTCAGTCCCACCGGGCAGCGGTAGCAGGTGGCATAGGGGGCGTGGTACGACCCGGGCAGCATGGGCCCGAACCCGCGCCGCTGAATGGACCGGCTCGACGTGAGCGAGAGCGAGCCCATCGTGCGGCCATGGAAGCTGCCAAGGAACGCGATGACGCCGTGGCGCTTGGTGTGATACCGTGCCAGCTTGATCGCGGCTTCGTTCGCCTCGGTGCCGGAGTTGGCGAAGAAGGTGCGCGACGGTCCCGCAAACGGCGCCACGGCCGCCAGGTCCTCACCGAGCTTGACCTGCGGCTCGTAGTAGAAGTCGGTACCCGACATGTGCAGGAACTTCTGCGCCTGGTCGACGATGGCCGCGACCACCGCCGGGTGCGAGTGTCCGGTCGAGTTCACGGCGATGCCGGCGGCGCAGTCGAGGAACACATTGCCGTCCACGTCTTCCACCGTGGCGCCGGTACCTCTCGCGATCACGAACGGATACCCGCGCGTGTACGACGGCGACACGACCTTGGCGTCGCGCTCGATGATGGCCTTGGCCTTCGGCCCAGGCAGCGACGTCTTCAGATGTGGGGCGTCCATGGTCTCCTACTTTCGTTTCCAGCGCGTGCCGTGCGGGCCGTCTTCGACCAGGATGCCGAGCGCCAGTAGCTCGTCGCGCACGCGATCGGCCGCCGCGAAATCGCGCCGACGGCGGGCATCCTGACGTTCCTGCATGAGCCGCTCTACCGCGGCCTCGGGCACGACCGCGGCCGCATCCTCCGCGGCGCGCAGTGCCACGACCCCGATCACGTCGTCGAAGTGCGAGAAGGCGCCGCGGATGCCGGTCACGTCGGCGGTGCCGACGCCACCCCGATCCATGGCGGTGTTGAGCGCGCGCACGAGTTCGAAGACCTCACCGAGCGCGGCGGCGGTGTTGAGGTCGTCGCCCATGGCTGCGTCGAAACCGGTCCGCGCCAATGCCAGCCGAGCAGCAATCTCGTCGTGGGTGGCGCCGTCGCGGATCGTGTCAAGCCGGCCGAGGAAGTCGGTGAGCCGTCTCAGCGCCTCCTCGGCCTGCGCCATGCCGGCCCAGGTGAAGTTCAAGCGCGTCCGGTAATGCGCCGAGAGCAGCAGATAGCGCAGCGTCGAGGCGCGGAAGCCGCGCCCCGTGACGTCGGAAATCGTATACGCGTTGCCGAGCGACTTCGACATCTTCTGGTCTTCGACCAGCAGGTGCTCGAAGTGCACCCACACGCGCGCGAACTCGCGGCCCGTGGCGCACTCGCTCTGTGCGATCTCGTTCTCGTGATGCGGAAACACGAGGTCGATGCCGCCGGCATGAATGTCGATGGGCGGTTCGCCCAGCAGGCGCAGCGCCATGGCCGAGCACTCGATGTGCCAGCCGGGCCGTCCTGGGCCCACGCCCGCGTCCCACGAGGGCTCGCCGGGTTTTGTGGCCTTCCACAGCACGAAGTCGCGCGCGTCTTCCTTCTCGTACTCGTCGGTGTCCACTCGCGTACCTGACAGGATGCCCGCGTGGTCGAGCCGTGCCAGACGCCCGTAGTTGGGCATCGTCGCGATCTTGAAGTAAATCGAGCCGTCGCTGCGGTAGGTGTGCCCCTTGGCCTCGAGCGCCGCAATCAGGTCCGACATCGCCTGGATGTTGGCCGGGTCGGTCGCGCGCGGGTTCTCCTCCGACGGCTCCAGTCCGAGCGACGCGCAGTCGGCGTGGAACGCCGTGATGTAGCGCTCGGTGTATTCGCCAAGCGGCAGGCCCTCGCGCTCCGCGCCGGCAATGGTCTTGTCGTCGACGTCGGTGAAATTCACGACCTGGCGCACGTCGAACCCAGCCACGTACTTCAGGGTGCGGCGCAACACGTCGAGCCCGATAAACGTGCGAAAGTTCCCGATGTGACCGCGCGCGTAGACGGTCAGGCCGCACACGTACATGCGCACCTGATTGGCGGCGGCCGGCGCGAACGCCTCGCGCTGCCGGCTGAGCGTGTTGTAGAGACGCATCGACACGACCTCAGGCCATTCCCTGGCGGATGTGGCAGACCTGCCGGCCGCCCTCGACCGACCAGTCGACCGACAGGCCCGGCCCGCGCGACAGGTGCGTGGCCGACAGCGACGTGGCCTGCCCGCCAGCCACGAACACGTCGAGGCACTCGGCGCTTCGCTCGAAGCGGACGTCGATCGGCGTGCCATCGCCGCGGCTGGCCGCGATGGCGGCTTCTGCGGCAGTCACGACCTCGTCGGCAACGGCCGCGGCCACGGCCTTTCCGCCGGCGTACGACGCCACGTATGAGGCGAGGTCGCGCACGGCACCGAGCATGGCCCTGCCGCCCGAGACCTGCATGCTGAATTCGAACGACATCTGATTCATCGTCACACCGATATGTTGTCGAACAGCCGCTGCGCCCGTCGCACATCGGTCTCGATCTGCTCGCGCAACGCGTCGACGTCGGCAAACCGACGTTCGTCGCGCAGCCGCTGGATGAAGTTGAGCGACAGCCGGGCCCCATAGACATCGGCGTCAAAGCCAAGCACATGCGTTTCGACCGTCACGACTCCGGCCGACTCGAACGTGGGTCGCACCCCGATGTTCGTGATCGCCGGCCAGCAGGTGCCATCGAGTTCCGCGGTGGTCGCATAGACCCCGCTCGGCGGCACCAGTTCATTGTCGGTCGAAAGGTTCGCCGTGGGGAACCCCAACTCGCGGCCCCGCCTGGCGCCGGCCACCACGACCCCCTCGATCGCGAAGTGGTGCCCCAGCAGAGCGCCGGCCTCGTCGACACGGCCTTCGCTCACCAGCCGCCGAATACGGGTGCTCGAGACCACGAACTCCTTGTAGCGCACGGGGTCGATCTTCTCCGTGCGGAAGCCATATTGCCCGCCCAGATTGCGCAGAACCGAGAACGTGCCGGCCCGTTCGTGCCCAAACAGGAAGTCGGCGCCCACCCATACCTCCGCCACGCGCAGCCAATCCACGAGCACGGTGCGGACGAAGGTCTCGGGCGAGAAGCGCGAGAGTTCGGGCGTGAAGCGCACCACGGCCACGCCGTGGGCGCCCGCCCGTTCGATGGCCGCGAGCTTCTGCGGCATCGTCATCAGCAAAGGCGGCGCTTTGTCGGGCCGCACGACCCTGGGCGGGTGGGGGTCGAACGTGAGCACGACACCGACGCCACCGCGGTCGGCGGCACTGCGCCGCACGCGCTCGATGATCTTCTGGTGACCGCGGTGCAGACCGTCGAAGTTGCCGAGGGCGAGCACCGGGTTCACCCAGCGCACGGGCCGCGGGTCGTCGGGAAAATGAATGACCTCCACGCTCAGGCCTGCCCCGCCCGCGCAGCCAGACGGGTCGGCGCCCCCTGCGTGTCGATGGTCACAACCATTCCGTCGTGAGCCAGCGCCATGCCGGCCGGCAACGCCGCGCACGTCGCGGCATGAGGCAAGTCGTGGCAGATGTGGGTGAAGAAGGTCTGGCGCGCGCCGATGCGCGTGGCGACCGCCACGGCCTCGGTCACCGTGAAGTGGGTCGGATGCGGACGGTGGCGCAGCGCATCGAGCACCAGGATGTCGAGCCCGTCAAGCAGCGTATACGACGACTCCGGAATGGCGCTGCAATCGGTGAGATACGCAAAGTTCCCCACCCGGAACCCCAGAATCGGCCGCCGGCCGTGCAGGATCGGCACGGGCACGACCTTCACCCCATCGACCACGAACGGGCCGTCGATGATGGTGAGCGCCAGATCCGGCACCCCGCCCCCGGGACCCGAGGGGGCCGTAAAGGCATACGCGAAGATGCGGCCGAGTTCGGCTCCGGTCGCGACGTCGGCGTACACGGGTATTCCCGAGCCTCTGAGCGCGTTGAACCGCCGCAGTTCGTCGAGACCCATCACGTGATCGGCGTGGCTATGCGTGAACAGGACCGCGTCGACCTTGGTGAGGTCGTGAGTCAACGCCTGCTGCCGCAGGTCCGTCGATGTGTCGACCAGCAGAGATGGGCCACCGTTCACGTCGAGATGAATGGACGGACGCAACCGACGGTCGTGCGGGTCATCCGATCGGCACACCGCGCAGCGGCACCCGATCATCGGTACGCCGTGCGAGGTCCCGGTGCCGAGAAACGTGACCCGGGCCGACGGCATCAGGGCCGCCCGCCGGCGCCCTTGACCGCCACAAACCGCATCTTGAGCTCGTAGAGCACCTGTTCGAGAAACTGGCGCTCCTCGTTTGACAGATTCCCCTTCGTCTTCTGCTCCAGCATGACCAGCACTTCGATGACATGCCCGGCCTGCTCCAGGTTGGGCGCGCGCTTCTCGCCGGTGGTCGGGTCGGCCACGTCGCCGAAATGCACGGCCGCGCTACTGGCAAGCGAGTAGATGAACGCAACGAAGCCGACGCGGGGGTCGGCGCTGGAAGCAGGTGTATCGGGCACGGCTGAGAGCTGATCGAATGGTAGCATAGCGCCCGGACCCGACCTCTCCATGAGCCTCTCTGCCGGCGCGCGCTTCGACGATCTGGTCCGCATCATGCGGGCCCTGCGGGCCCCTGGCGGGTGTCCGTGGGATCGCGAACAGACACTGCAGTCGCTGCGTCCGTATGTTCTCGAGGAGACCTACGAACTGCTCGACGCGCTCGACCGTGGCGATCCTGCCAGCGTGCGCGAGGAGCTCGGCGATTTCCTCTACGAAGCGGTGTTCCTGGCGCAGATCGCGGAGGAGGCCGGCCACTTCAGTATCGGCGATGCCATCGACGCCGTCGCGACCAAGCTCGTGCACCGTCACCCCCATGTCTTCACGACGTCAGGCGTGCCACTCGCCGACGGTGGACCGGGGATGTCGTCCGACGAGGTCGTGCGCAAGTGGGAAGACCTCAAGGCTGCCGAACGCGGCGCGGCCGGCCGCGTCGAGACATCCATCTTGAGCGGCGTGCCCAAGACCCTTCCGGCGCTTCTGCGCGCCTACGAAACCTGCAGCCGGGCCGCAACGGTGGGGTTCGACTGGGCGAGCGCCACCGACGTGCTCGACAAGATGGCCGAAGAACTCGCCGAGTTGCGGGTGGCGGTGCGGGATCGCGCCATGGACCCCGCCGCCGTCGAAGACGAACTCGGCGACCTGCTGTTTGCCTTCGCCAACTTCGCGCGCAAGCTTGGCGTGGAACCCGAGGCCGCACTCCGCCGCGCGGCCGACAAATTCCAGTCGCGGTTCGAGGCGATGGAACGACTGGTCAGGGCCGACGGTGTGGCCCTGTCGTCGTTGACACTCGACCAGCAGAACACCCTCTGGCAGCGCGTGAAGGCCGACGCCGCGGCTGCCGTTTCATCCACCGACAAGGAGCACGCATGACGACGATCGACACACTCGTAGCCGCGTTCGAACGAGGCCGGCTCTCGCGGCGCGAATTGGTGCAGGGGCTGGCGGCCATGGTGACGGCCGGCGCCGCGCCCGCCGTCGCGCAAACGGCTCCGGCAATTCCCGCGCTGTCGCTCAACCACGTCTCGCTGGCCGTCGCCGATCCCGAAGCGTCGAAGCAGTTCTTCCAGCGCACGTTCGGCATGCCGGTGGCGTCCACGCAAGGCACGGGGATCAATCTGGCGCTCGGCACGAGCTTCCTCGGCCTCTACAAGATGCCCAACCCGGGGCGCGTCGATCACGTGTGCCTCGGCGTGGACAACTACGATGTCAACACCATGGCGGCGAAGCTCGAAGCGCAAGGCATCAAGGCGACCATCCGCAAGGACAAGCCCGAGGTGTACTTCAACGACCCCGACGGCGTCCGCTTCCAGCTCGAGAACAAGGACTATCGCGGCTGAGCGTGCAGCCACCGGCGCCGGCCGGTGAACGACGATACCTCCACGGCGCGGCCATCCGTGCGTACGGTGATCTCACCGTCCTGATCGGTGCGCCACACGTCGGCGCCCACGTCACGCAGGCGTTCGATCACGACCGGGGACGGATGACCGAAGGGATTGCCGGCACCGGCGCTCACAAGCGCCACCGAAGGTGACAGGCTCGCCAGGAACGCGGCCGTAGTGCCGCCGGCGCTGCCGTGGTGGGCCACCTTCAGCACCGTGAGCGACGCACGGTGTGAGGCCTGTGCTTGCCTCGCAGTGGCGGCCACGTCTGGCTCAACCGCGGCACCGATGTCGCCGGTGAGCACGATGCGCACGCCGCCAAGCGTGACGGCCACCACCACCGAGTCGTCGTTGCGCACGCGCTGCCGCTCCCAGTCCGCGGGCCCTGGATGCAGCACCTGCACGACGGCCCCGCCAATCTCCACGACCGCATCGGCCTCCACCCGGCGCCAGCCCGCGCGGGCCTCCTCGGCCGCTGCGCGCAACGCGGAGGTGGCGGAGTCGTCTTCCACCGGGATGCCCGTCCACACCTCGCGTGGCGCAAACTCGCGCACGAGCGACACGGCGCCACCGATGTGGTCCGCGTCGGCGTGGGTCACGAGCAGGTAGTCGACCTGCCGGATGCCGCGCGCGCGCAGCGCCGGGCCGACTACGCGCTCGCCCAGGTCGCGGCCATCCCCCGCCACCCCCGCCGCATCCACCAGCAGCCGGCGGCCGTTCGGGAACTGCACCAGGATCGCTTCGCCCTGGCCGACATCGAACGCCGTGACTCGCAGGTCGCCCGTGGGCCACGCCACCAGGCTGACGGGCGCCACGGCCACCCACAGCACGACGGCCGGCAACGCCATTGCACTTGCCCGACGGACGCGCGCCGCCGCTCGGGTGTCGCGCGCCCCATGCCGCGACCACAGCCACGCCGCCAGCGCCCCGTAGTAGGCAACGGTGGCCCCAAGACTCGGCGGAGGCACGCGCCATGCTGTCCACGGCGCCAGGTCAACGAGGCGCGCGGAGCCAGTGACGAGCCCGGCGCCGACACGCAACAGCGCCCCGAAGACCGGAAGGGTGACCGGCGCCACGACATCGGCCAGCAGCGCGCCCGCGGCCGCCAGCTGCGCGAGGGCCATGCCAGGGATGGCCACGGCCGACAGCACGAGACCCGCGACCGTGACCTGCTGGAAGACCGCGGCCACAATCGGCAACAGCGCCAGCTCGGCCCAGACCGACGTGAGCACGAGCGTGCGGCACCAGATCCACGCGCGCGAACGACCGGAGTCGTGTGGCGGCAGACCGAGCATGATGCCGGCCGTCGCCGCGGTGGTGAGCCAGAAACCCACATCGAACGCCAGCAGCGGGTCGGCCGCGATCAGCAGGCCGGCGGTCAGGGCCAGCACGTTCATGGCCGCGCCGCGCTGGTCCAGTATCTGCGCCGCGATGCCGACCAGGGCCATGCCGGTGGCCCGCAACACCGACGCGCCGCCACCCACCACCGTGGCGTAGGCCACGAGCACCACCGCCGCCCCTGCCAGACCCGGGCGGCGCCGGCGCGTGAGCACACGGGCAATCCCCAGCACGACCACCGTGAAGATCGCGATGTTGCCACCGGAGATGGCG